>CAZDLH010000167.1:0-6000 GCA_964505925.1 uncultured Burkholderiales bacterium | reverse complement strand
GCTTGCAGGGTCTGCAGCTGGTCCACCGTTTCGATCCCCTCCGCTACCGTCTGAAAGCTGAGGTTCTGAGCTAAGTTCACGATGGTCCTGACGATCGCTTCGTGCTCCCCTAGTGAATCCATCCGGCTCACGAAGGAGCGATCGATCTTCAAGGTATCCAGAGGGAACCGGTGCAGATACGACAGGGAGGAGTACCCGGTTCCGAAGTCGTCTAAGCCCAGCTTTACGTTGCGCCTCTTCAGCTCGTGGAAGATCGCCGCGGCCGACTCCTGATTATCCATCAGTGCGCTCTCGGTGATCTCGAGTTTCAGATCCGAGGGCTCTAGACCGGTCTCCTCGAGGACCCGATCGATCTCGTGGACGATATCGTGAAAGGCGAACTGTTTTGCCGAAAGGTTCACCGAGATCGAGAGCTTCCCATACTTCTCTTGCCACAGCTTGGTCTGGCGACAGGCCTGGCGAAGAACGAACTTGTCGATGGGAAGGATCAGGCCGGTCTCTTCTGCTACCGAGACGAATTCGTCCGGCGGGATCTGACCCTTCTCCGGATGGCGCCAGCGGACCAGCGCCTCGAACCCGCTGATCCTTTCGCTGGCGAGGTCCACGATCGCTTGATAGTAGACTTCGAACTCCTGCCGCTCTACCGCCCGACGCAGGTCGGTCTCCAGCTGGAGACGACGGGAGCTCTGGGTGTGCATCGCGCGATCGAACATCTCGTGCCGCGCCTTACCGAGGGCCTTCGCACGGTTCATCGCGGTGTCGGAGTCGCGCACTACGTCGTTAGGAACCTCGTAACCGGTCGCCGACAGAGCGATGCCGATGGAGACCGAAGAGAACACTTCGTGCCCGTCGAGCAGAAAAGGCTCCTGAAGAGATTCTTGGATCCGCTCCGCCACTCGGGTGGCGTCGCTCACATCCTTGATGTCATCGAGAAGAATCGTGAACTCATCCCCACCGAATCGGGCCACCGTGTCGCCATCGCGGACACAGGTATGGAGCCGCTTGGCCAAGTTGATCAGCAGCTGATCTCCGATGTGGTGCCCCAACGAATCGTTGACGATCTTGAAGCGGTCCAGGTCGAGCAGCAGAACCGCGAACTCGTAACCCTTGTACCGTTTGAAGCGTCGGATGGCGTGGGCTAGGCGGTCGATGAAGAGGATGCGGTTCGGCAGTCCCGTCAGAGGGTCGTAGACCTTCCGGTTGGTGATATCGGTCTGGGAACCAGCCATTCTGTAGACGTTCCCCAAGTGGTCCCGTACGGCCATCCCTCGGGCCAAGGCCCACCGATAGGAACCGTCTTGATGCAGGATGCGGTGCTCGCTCTCGAAATGATTCGAGCCGTCCCTGAGGTGTCGCTCGAGCTTCTCTTTCACCTGCTTGAGATCGTCGGGGTGAACGCGCCCGAACCACTCCTCCGGAGTCGGAAGAACGCTCTCCCCCTCGGCGATCCCCAGCATATCCTTCCAGCGCGCCGAGTAGTACATGTGATCGGTTCTCAGATCCCAGTCCCAAAGGCCGTCGTTGGCCCCCGCGATCGCTAAAGCGTACCGCTCTTCACTCTCTTTGAGAGCGAGCTTGACCTGACGGTGGGAGAGGTGGGTCTGGATTCTCGCTAGGGCTACAGGGAAATCCACCGGTTTGGTGATGTAGTCGTTCGCACCCAGCTGAAGAGCTTCCACGATCCCTTCACTATCGTCCTTGGCGCTCACCATGATCACCGGCAGTTCGCTGGCTGCGTACTCTTCTCGGATCTTCTTGAGAACCGAAATCCCATCGAGTTGGGGAAGCATGATATCCAGCAGGATCATGTCGAAGTGCTGGTCCTCTAGAAGTCCTAGGGCTTCGGCACCGTCCGCAGCCGTGCTGACGAGATACCCTTTCCGTTCCAGTCGACGACTCAACAGATCTCGATTGATCTCCTCATCGTCCACAACCAGAAGGTGGCCGTTCGGCTCTTCAAAATCCTCGTTCTTAGATTGAACCAAGAGTAGGGTTCCTCTATCCCTGTTCAGATTGCCGATACAGCATCCGAGCGACCCGATCCCCCAACACCCGTCGATCAGCTTTCGCGTCCCGGATGGCTCCGGCCTGCTAGAAAATTCGCTTCCTCGCGGAAAGGGTTCTCCGATCGACAGGGAAAGTCCGCCCTTGAACGCGATCGCGTTAGTTTGGAGTCGGTCCCATCAGCAATATTCAAGGCTACCTCAAAGGTCTCAAACCTAGTCAAACCAAAGCGCTAGAACGCCTCGCCCAGCGACGGGTCCCGCCGGAGGAGGTGATCTCGGCCGAGTTCGCCCGAACGATGACCGAGCTTTCCCGAGAGCTAAACCGTCAGCTCGGGGTCCTCCTAGACCGCAACGGCAAGATCCGTAGCCTCCTGGTCGGCGACGCCAAGAGTCTCGAGATCTCGGATTTTGGTCGCTTTCGAGCTGGAGAGAGTCGATTTCGAGGGCTGCGCTACATCCACACCCACCTCAGCGGTGAGCCCATCTCTAACGACGACCTGACGGACCTCGCCCTTTTGCGCTTCGACCTTATGGCCGTGGTCCAAGCCTCCCGAGATGGACTCCCGGAGACCATCCAGGTGGCACACCTCCAGCCCGAAATGGATGCGACTCCACCCTGGATGGTGGAGGAGCCGGTCCCTTTCCACTCCTTCTCGCTCGACTTCACCACCTTCGTGCGGGCCCTGGAAGGGGAGTACCAACAGGGGCTTCGCCGGTCCCGCGGCCGGCGGGTCGACGGGTCGAAGCGCCGGGCCCTACTGGTCGGGGTCACCACCGGCCGTCTCGATGAGCTGGAGGCCTCGATGGCCGAGCTCAGGGAGTTGGCCTACTCGGCCCATATCGAAGTGGTGGAAGAGGTGGTGCAGCGGCGGCGGAAGGTCGACGCGCGATTCGTCGTCGGGAGCGGCAAGATGAAGGAGCTGTACATCCTCTGCATGCAGAAAGGCATCGACTTGATGATCTTCGATGGGGAGCTCAGCGGCTCTCAAGTCCGCGCCATCTCCGATTTCGGAGAGCTGGAGGTGTGGGACCGAACGCAGCTCATCTTAGGCATCTTCGCCGGGCGCGCCCGAAGCCGGGGAGGCAAGCTCCAAGTGGAGCTAGCCATGCTCAAGTACACGCTCCCTCGCCTGGTCATGAAAGACGACTTTCTGAGCAGACTAGCCGGCGGTATCGGCGCCAAGGGTCCGGGAGAAACCAAGGTCGACGTTCTGAAGCGACGGCTGCGGGACCGCATCACGAAACTCGAGCGAGAGCTAGAAGAGCTCTCCAAGCAGCGCCGTGTCAAACGCGAGCACCGCCAGCGCTCGGGGATGCCGGTCGTTTCGCTCGTCGGCTATACCAACGCTGGGAAGTCTACCCTGCTCAACTCCCTCACCGGCAGCGACATCCTAGCCGAGGACCGCCTGTTCGCCACCCTGGACCCCACCTCCAGGAGGCTCTACCTCAACCCCGAGCAGATGGCCATCTTGACCGATACGGTCGGCTTTATAAGGGAGCTGCCCGAAGACCTCGCAAAAGCCTTTCGGGCCACTCTCGAAGAGCTAGAGGAGGCCGATCTGCTCCTCCACGTGGTGGACGCCAGCAACCCGAAGTTCCGAGAGCAGATCCTCTCGGTCGAAGAGATCTTGAGCGATCTCGCCCTCGATAATATTCCGATCCTAACCGTGCTCAACAAGGCCGACCTGCTCACCAGCGAACAGCGCGAGGAGATCGCCGAGCTCTATCCTTACCCGTTCACCGCCGCAGTGGATAGCGAGGCCGTCCAAGAGCTTCGGCAAGTGATCGCCGAAAAGCTCTCGAGCGCAGCCCCTCTTCCTTAGGGTATGAACCCTGAGAACCGGGGCCAGAAGGGGGCGGGCAGGCCGTTGCGAAGTTCGATCCCACAATGAGCTGGAGTTCTGGATTACAGTTTCGAGTCGTCAGCGGAGAGCGCGAACGGGATCGCGTCATCAGGCTCGACGGTCGAGAGCTGAAGCTCGGTCGCGCCCAGAAGGGCCAGCGGCCGGGGGTCGGAGAGGTCCTCTTCCGAGAGCCTACCGTCTCGCGTCTGCACGCCTGCCTCTCCTGGAAGGAGCGCAAGGGGGGTTTCCAGCTGACCCATAAGAGCGGGACCAACCCAACTCTGGTCAACGGGAAGCCGGTGAAGAAAGTTATGCTGGCCCCCAGCGACCGGGTCCAGATGGGGCTCTTGATCCTCGAGGTGGAAGCCTCGCCTGTCGGTCGCACCCCCGCTGTCTCCGGGGAGGGTCGAAGCCGGTCTTCGATGCACGAGCCGATTCTAAAGGCGCTCTCGAAAGTCGAAAAGGAGACCGAGGAGGAGCGGCGCCGAGAGAGGACCGAGCGCGAGCAAAAGCAGCGCCAGCGGGAGCTCATGGCCACGCCGGATGAGCCCCCCAGGACCCCCTCGGAGAGCGTACCGAGCCGGACCTCGCGACTGGCCGAAGCTCTCAATGAAGCTGGATTGGCTCCCAAATCGCAGCCCCCCACCCCACCCAAGCCGAAGCGGAGCCGGGCGACCTTCGGTTGGCGTCCGCCGGAAGAGCGGGAACCCGAGGGAGCCCCGCCGGAGCCCCCGACCCCGAAATCCCGCCCGACGGTTTCCTATGAGGACGATCCCACCCTGCAGCGGAAAGCCGAGACCGATGCCGTCTCGAGCGCGCCGTCGGCCCCCAGGAACCAGCACGAAGCCACTTACGAGTTGGTGGTCATCGCCGGACCCGACCGCGGGAAGCGTTTCCCGTTGAAAGATATGGTCATGGTCTTAGGCCAGCGGCAGGGCGATAGCGACGAGAGGGAAGGCCAAGGCGTACTCCTCAACGATCCGTCCATCCCGCTGGAGATCGCCATGTTCGCTTGGCAAGGCCGGGAAGGCTCCTACGGGCTGTTGGCCTCCGACTCCAGCCGTGAACCTCTGGAGGTCGACCGGATCTCCGAGGGGGTCCGTCAGAGGCTTCGAGTCGACAGCGCCAACTCGATCTTGCTCAAGGTGGCCGACGAGATTCGCGTGGGGAACACCACCCTTCGCGTCCAGCGCAGTGGGGAACCCTTGCCTCCGTCCCTCACCCGCCCAGGTGCGCCGCACGGCGACGAAACGGCGGGAGGGGTCGGGCCCATCGGTCCTCAAACGCTGCGCCGGGACCCCCTCGCCGCTGGGAAGAGCTTCGAAGGGCGCCCCCTCAAACCGACGCCCCCCAGAGCCTTCGATGTCCAAGATCGCGAGCTCGTGCCAACACCTCGCTCATCCCCGACTCCGGAGTTCGCTCCAGAGCGAGGGCAGTTCGAGCCGAACCGCCCCGGGGATGCCGTGGCGCCGACCCCCGCCCCTCCCACCGCCGGCGACCCCACCGATTCCGGCGGGGTACCCCTATGGGCGGAGGCCACGCTAGTACCGGGGCGGCGCTCCGACCCGTCGCCGCCGCCCGCCGCGGCTCCGGCTCCCTCCCGTTCTGCGGGACGGGGCGACGCTCAAGAAGCTCTGGAGTGGGGCAGTCGACCGCCCGTCGATTTTCTCTTCGAGTTCATCGAAGGTCCATCCCGGGGATGCCAGATCTCGATCTCCCGGGGAGAGCTCGGCCGGGGACGACAGCTCTTCGGAGGCGGCCCTGGGCCTCGAGCCAACGAACTTCTGATGGAGGAACAGGGAGTGCCTAACACGGCTTTCGTGATCTCCTCCGAAGAAGGTCGGTTTTCACTCTACAACGAGAGCAAAACCGGACTGCTCCAAGTCAACCGTTCCCCCCTCAAGACCGGGGACCGCTTGGTGCTGATGACCGGGGATACCATCTCGATCGGCAGTAGCGTACTGCGCTTTTTAGAGCGCGAAGTCGTCATGGCCCTCTCCCATCACGGTCTGTACGCCGAGTCGGGAGTGACCACCGACCAAGATCGGGTGTTCGCCTTAAACCGCCAGAGGATGACCATCGGACGAGGGAAAGGTTGCGACGTGAGGCTCTCGGACCTCGAAGTCTCGCGACTGCACCTCGGACTGTCC
>CAZDLH010000166.1:0-6024 GCA_964505925.1 uncultured Burkholderiales bacterium | reverse complement strand
ACAAGATGGACCGCCCGTCCCTGGATCCCTTCGAGCTCCTCGATGAGATCGAACAGCAGCTCGGGCTGGAGACCTACGCCGCGAACTGGCCTCTCGGTAACGGAGATCGGTTCAGGGGGATCTACGACCGGCGAGAAGGGGAGCTCCACCTCTACCAACGCCAGGCCCACGGCGGGAAGAAGGCCAGCGTCCAGACGCTCGCCCCGGATCATCCCGATCTTGCGAAACTAGCCGATCGGGAGACCCATACGGAATTTCTGGAGGGCCTAGAGCTTCTCGAGGCGGGGCCCTCTCTGGCCAAAGAGCGGTTCGCCCGGGGGGAGCTGACCCCCGTCTTCTTCGGAAGTGCGCTATCGAACTTCGGCGTCCAGCTCTTCTTGGACTCCTTCTTGGAGCTGGCTCCCCCTCCGCCACCTAGACTTTCGGAGGAGGGAACGGTCTCTCCCACAGACCCCAACTTCAGCGCCTTCATCTTCAAGATCCAGGCGGACATGAACCCGAAGCACAGAGACAGGGTGGCTTTTCTACGGATCTGTTCCGGGCGCTTCTACCGAGGCATGAAAGCCCGCTGTTCTCGTACCGGCCAAGAGCTCCGGCTCAACTATGCCCAGCAGCTCTTCGCCCAGGAGCGGGTCGTGGTGGAGGAGGCCTTCCCCGGGGACGTGGTCGGGATGACCAACTCCGCAGGCCTTATCCTTGGAGACAGCCTATACGAAGGCTCACCCGTCAAGTTCGAAGCGATGCCCCTGTTCTCTCCTGAACATTTCGCACTGATAACCATCAAGGACCCTTCCCGAAGAAAGCAGTTTCTCAAAGCGATGGATCAGCTCTGTCTCGAAGGCGCGATCCAGGTCTTCTTTCCCAAGGATAGTCACGCCAGAGATCCGATCATCGGGGCCGTCGGAGTTCTCCAGTTCGAAGTGGTTCAAGACCGGCTCAAGAACGACTACCGAGTCGAGATCACCTACGAGAAACTCAGCTACGCCCAAGCTCGATGGCTCGAGGGGCCCGAGGAGGCGATCGATTCCTTTCACAGCTCCAGGCAGACGCTGGTCACCCTGGACTTGTGGGAGCGTCCCGTCGCGCTCTTCCCTGGCAAGTGGGACCTCGAGTACGCTAAAGAGCGCAATCCGAAGCTTATCTTCCGGTCCATATCCCAGGTAGCCTAGGGGTGCTCGAAGAGCAGCTCACCGACTTTTTGCGACTCTTGGACAGTCCCGAAGCCGCAGCTGCCCTGGCCCAGCTCGAGTCGGGAGTCCCTGTTCTCTCGGTCCGAAAGTTCGTCGAGGGCTTCGCTCCACGGGCGCTGTGTCCGATGCTCCTCGACGCTTTGGACTGTCGTGTGCGCTACCAGGGGAAATTCGAAAGGGCCCAATCGTGGTTTCTGGTCAGAGCGGCCGCAGAGCAAGCCACCCCTTCGCGAATCGCGCGCTGGCGCTCGGCGCTCCTCGGGCAGACATGGGGGCGTCACGCCGAGTTGACCGAAGTCGGTTGCGGTGTCGGTGGGGACTCGGTTTTTCTCCAGTCGTCGTTTCACCTCAAGGCCTTTGAAGCCGACCCGCTCCGCGCTACCCTCGCCCGAGTGAACCTAGAACGCTTAGGTGCTCAGTTAGGATTGCCGCCCTCGCCGAGCCCCCCGACCGTTCTCTGCGAGGTCGCCGATATCGAAACCATCCAGACCCGGCTGCTCTTCGTAGACCCGACTAGGCGTGACGCTGCGCGAGCCAAGAGGCTCTACCGACCGGAAGACTGGTCCCCTCCCCTGAGCGCTCTTATTCAAGGGCTACGGAGGCGACGTTACTCGGGATTGGCCGTCAAGGCTAACCCCGGTTTCGAGCCCGAGGAAAACGATGGGACGCTAGCTGGAGCCCAGCTCCATTTCATCTCTATAGCCGGAGCTCTCAAAGAGTGCCTCATACTCCTCGGCGAGGGAGTCGACGCCCTACCCTCAGACCAGAGCAGCCGCACCGCCTGGATCGGGCCCGCCAGCGGAGCCGACTTTCAGCGAGTGAAAGGCGACGACGGTCCGCAGAGCGCCCCCCCTGTCTCGACGAGCCCACCCGCTCCCGGCACCTTTGTCCATAACCCGGACCCCGCGCTCGTGAGAGCCCGCGCCTTGGGAACCTTGTGTCGCCGATGGGAGGCCTCTTTAGTCCACCCCAAGATCGCTTACCTGATGGGCCCTCGTCCTATCGACTCAGCCCTCGCTCAGAGTTTCCGGATAGTAGAGTCCCTAGCCCTAGACTGGAGCCTCCTCATCGAGCTACTGGAAAAGCTCGGTTGGACCCACGTAGAGATCCTGGCCCGCGGCACACCCTTTACCGTGGAAGAGGCTCGGACTCGCCTGCGTAAAGCTCTAACTAAGAAGCGCACCTCCAGCCGGGGCGGCTCTCTCATCTTCTATCGCGACACGGTGGGGTATCGGGCGCTCCTCGCCGAGCGGGTCACCCCCTAGGGAGATCTGGAGCTCTCCAGGAAGAGCCTGCCGTCACGGCGCTCCTCAAGCGGAAGACCGGCGATATCCCGATCCCAGCAGGAGGGGTTCGATGCGCGAAAAATCCTTCGAGATGAGCCTTTCAACCGAACTCAACGAGCAGATCAAAAGCGCTATGCGAGCGAAAGACAAGGATCGCTTAACCCTTCTTCGCTCGGTGAAAGCCGCAATCAAGAATCGCGAACTCGAACTTCGCCGTGAACTGGAGCCGGCCGAGGAGGTCGCCATCCTCATGAAGCTCGTGAAGATGCGCCGGGAAGCTGCCGCCGGCTTTCGGCAAGGCGGCGCCGAAGACCGGGCCAAGAACGAAGACCGGGAAGCGGAGGCCCTGGAGATGTTCCTTCCTGCGGCTCCCTCTGAAGAGGAGGTCGCAAGCGCGATCGAAGCAGAGCTCTCCGCCTTGCCGCCCGAGGATCGTACTCCGAAAGCGATGGGCCAGATCATGAAAGCGATCCAGGCGAAGTTCGCTGGTCGCCCGCTCGATGGGAAGGCCATCAGCGCTCAGATCAAAGGGAAACTCTCTCTGTAGGAAACCCCGACAGACGACGTGGAAGCCAGGAATCTCCTACCTTCTTATGAAGTGAGCCCGCATGCTCGGATTCTCACCATACCTCGTCTTGCTCTTCTCCGCGGTCGTCGCCTGGTTGACCGCTCACGGCCACCCACGCCTTCTCGGAACCTTAAATCGAGAAGACGGGCCGGTGGAATGGGCTACGGTCACCGTCCTACTTTTCTTAGCTTGGATTCTACTGCGCGACCTCCCAAAACTGGGGAGAGTCCTCCCTGGGTGGCAGAAGGCTGGAGGCTGGCTCCTTTTCGTTTTAGCCCTGCTAGCGGCTGGTGAAGAGATAAGCTGGGGACAGAGGATCTTCGGTTGGGAAACCGGAGAGAGAATGCAAGAGCTCAACCTCCAGAGCGAGACGAACCTCCACAACCTGGTCCCACCGCTTCTTTTCAACGGGCTCATCATCTTCGCGCTAGGGATAGGGTTCGTCCTCATCCCGCTACTTTGGCGCTCGTTTCGCACGAACCCACCGGACTGGGTCCCAGCCCGAGAGCACTCCTTGCTCATGCTGGCCGCCATCATGATCAATCACTACGACTTCGGCCATCCCATCGAATGGTTCGGCTTAGCGGTCATGCTCGCGATTCTCGCTGTCTTCACGGTGATGACGGCCGTGAAGCGTCGTTGGGCTGAGTTTGCCGCGTGTCTTGCTGGCTGGTTTACAGCCTGCGCCCACTACACCCAACGACATATCCTCCACGAGGCCAACCACCAGTACGAAACCAGAGAACTCCTCATCGTGCTCCTCGCCCTGATCTGGGCCAAAGGGTATCTAGACCTCCGGAAAGCTAGAGCGAGCGAGGAGACGGGCGCCCCCCACTAAGGGATGGTCGGAGCGAAGGTCTGACCGGGCTCCAGTTCAACTTTCTCTCGTCGTTCGAACGCCGACCGCACGATCAATCGAACCGGATAGTTAGACCCCGCTTGAGGAAATAGCTCGATCTGGACATCCCGTCGCTCGTGCGGGTTCAAGAGATAGCTGGTCACCGGGACTCCGTCACCTGGTCGACCCATCGGCATATCGTAGATTACCGAGTCCACCACTAGAATACCCCGAGCAGCCCCACCGGGAGCGCTAAACCCGATGAAGACCTCTTTGGGTAGATCCGACGGATTGTGAAGCGCTAGTGAGGTTCGAAAAACCGTACCGAAGTTACCGTAGGAAGGATGCCCTCCGTCCACATCCGTCACATAGGGCTCCCCGCCGTATTCGAGGAAGGTGAAAGGTCCACCGACCGTGTGGCTCGCAAAGGTGGTAAGCTCGGCCGGGAAGATCCCGCTCGCCGTCCGACCTCTGTCCCGGATATCAGCCGGAGTTCGCTTGAGCTCTCCTTCCCCTTGTCCGGCTAGGACCCTGACCCCCAACGGACTGCCCACCGGGGAAACGTCCCGGATGTACGCCATCCCGCTCATGGTCTGACCCGGTTTCACGCGGCGGATCTCTATAGTTCGACTTCCGTTTGCCGGCAGTCGATAGCGCTCGGTCAAGCCTGCATTCGCTTCTACGGTGTACTGAAGTCCCGCCGTGTGGCCCACATGGATCTCATCGGGCGAAGGTCCGTACGAGGACCAGATAAGCTCGATCTCCCTTTCGCTACCCGAGCTGTTACTCAACTCTATCACCAGGAGTCTCTCCGGTCCGTCCGGGTCGTTGCGATGATGCCACATGAAACGAAACGGAGTAACCGCTACTTGCCGCTCGAAGAGGATCCCGTCATCGACGATACGCTCGGGGTGGTTGGATAGGACGACCAGACGCGCCGGAGTCAAAGGAGAAGGCGGTAGAGCCGGTACGGAGACCGTGAAATCCGACTGCACCGTCATCGCTCTGGGAGCCATAGCGGTAGCCTTTACACTCCAGGAGTTGGCCTCTTTCTCAGACTGGGCTTGGAGTTCTACCGAGGCCCCTAAGAGGGTGCGCGCCGAGAGCCATCGTCGCACGACCTTCTCTACCCGCGCCCTGTCGACAGACCCGTGGAGCCTGAGCTGGCCGGGGCCCGTACCCCAGCGCGCTGCCCAGGGGAGCACCTGGATCGGTAAGGACGGCAGCTCTCTACTTTTACTGCTCTGAAGGCTAAGGACAGCTCTCCCGGTACTCACGGCCGTCAGGCGAAACCGCCCACCGCCCAGAGCTTCCACCTCGACGACGCCCCCACTGTCGAGCGAAGGCTGAAGCGTTTCACCCTCCTCGACCCCCTTCAAAACGACCTCACGGTTCTCCCCGAGCGGCACGATCTGTCCGGGGCTTGACCATGCTGGCTTGACCACCTTCTTCTCTTTTTCTATCTCCGTCTGCGTGGTGGCTTGGGCGTATCTCTCTCGGTGGTACTCGAAAAATTCCCCGTACTCTGGAGCGACAGCGGCTTCGCCGCTCTCCCCTTCGATCGAAGGGGCGGGAGAACCGAAAAGCGGAGCGACCAACGCAGCCCAACACAAACAGACGAGCGCAGCTCTCCTGATAGAAAATAGAGTAATCATATGACCGTGACTCCCAAGAGTAGATACTTCAGACCAGAGACGCCTGCCCAGCCGAAAGAAGAAAGTACCGACTGGCATAGCTCTTCTATCGTGTCTCGGCAGAGCGCTTCTCGAGACAGAGGGTAACCACTTCGGGGGCAAAAAAGTTTCTGCGATAGGAGATCTAGATGTCGGTGAGGTCTACCGGTACTTCGGCGGTCGAAGGTCCGCTCCCGGCTACCGCTTCAGCAGCGACCCGGGCTTCCTCTGCCTCGGCCTCTTTCAGATGCTCCTGGAGATCCTGGATCATATCTCCGAAAGCGTCCATGCGTCCGATCAGAAAGTCGAAACATACGCAGATATTGTCGTTGCAGGAAAGCCAGCTCTTGGTTCCCGTGATGAGCGGTTCGGGGTCTGGAAAGTCGTCTTCATCATCGAGCGATTCCAAGGCATCGAAGTAAGCCTCGAAAGCCCGCTCCCCTTCGCTGTAGAGCTCCTCGGCCTTCGT
>CAZDLH010000165.1:0-6026 GCA_964505925.1 uncultured Burkholderiales bacterium | reverse complement strand
GACCGGGAGGACGACGTGGAGCTGGTCTCCTTCAACGGCCCGTTCCGGGGAGGCTACATTCTAGACCGCCACGGTCGGGGCTACACCCCCTGGATGCGCATGGCGGTGAACCAAGCGGTCTATCTCCAGCCCAGCGAGGAGCCCGGGGAGGTCCCCGATTCGGATCGCGAACTGATCGCTGTGGTTCGGCGGCGCCTGCTGAAGGTGCTAGCCAATTTCGCCGAGACTCTAGACTGAGCCCGAAGTAGGGGACCGAGCTCCCCTGAGGCTAGCAGGATCGCTACTAGGAGTTTAGGACCTCTCTCCTATGGGAAAACCGAACTATCGGGGTGTCCTGCCGTAGTTCGTACGGCGCGAAGGACAATGGTCGGAATCGAGCCCACTCTCGGGGCCGTGGGTTCCGGGAGTACCCCGAAATTCAGAGCCAACTCTACCCTTCGAGGGGAGAGCGGGCCGTCGTTCGGGGAGGACCTGCAATGCTCGTCGATATCAGGGCTACGATCGGTCGTCGGATCCACACGCTCCGACGAAGTCAAAATCTGACTCAGCAGCACCTTGCGGAGCTAATAGGGGTGAACGCGTCGTATATCGGACCGTTAGAGAAGGGTCAGAAGACGCCATCCATCGCTGTACTCGAACGGATCGCCGAAGTGCTGGAGCAGCCGGTCTTCCTGTTTTTCGTCGAACCCCAGGCGGGTGCGGAAGCCGATGACGAGCTGAAGCGGCGCTGTACTGCGCTGCTGGCGGCCCATTCGCCGGAGGAGCGGGAGTTCATGCTGGGGGTGCTCGAGGATATGTCCCTTTTCCTACGCCGCCGGGAGGAGTCCCGGAGCGCTTCGAGCGGGGGGCATAACGGCGTCGCCTAATCGGGCTTTCGGTCTAGTCTCCGGGCCGAGGGTTTGAGTTTGCGGCTCGGGTAGGTTTTCGATTACCTTTATGGAACCGAACTCCGTGACTAGTTCAAGCCCCACCACCGATCGCGCCACCACCGACCCCGCTCAGCCTTCCCAGAGATGGGAGACGGTCATCGGGCTAGAGGTCCATATCGAGCTCCTAACGGAGACCAAACTGTTCTGCAGCTGTCCCAATCGGTTCGGCGCCGAGCCGAACAGCTTGGTCTGCCCGGTCTGCCTCGGACTTCCAGGAACGCTTCCAGCGCTGAACCGCAAGGCCGTCGAACTCCATCTGCTCGCCGCCCGAGCTCTGGGCTGCCAGGTCCAGACCTTCTCGAAGTTCGACCGGAAGAACTACTTCTATCCCGACATCCCGAAGAACTTTCAGACCTCCCAGTACGACCTTCCGCTGGCGTACCGGGGATGGCTCGAACTCTCATCGAGTCGGGTGATCGGGATCACCCGGATCCACCTCGAGGAGGACACCGGTAAGTCGACACACCTGGCCTGCGGCGCCCAAGGACGGCTCGAAGCGAGTAGGCTGGGACAGTCCGACCGGACCCACCTCGACTATAATCGCGCCGGGGTTCCGCTCTTGGAGATCGTCTCCGAGCCGGATCTTCGGACGGCCGAGGAGGCCTACGAGTACGTCGATCGCCTACGGGAGCTGATGCTCTGGCTCGGCATCTCCGACTGTCGGATGGAGCACGGATCCCTCCGCTGCGATGCCAACGTGTCGATTCGGCCGTCGGGCTCTCGAACCTTAGGCACCAAGGCCGAGATCAAGAACATGAACTCCCTGCGCTCGATCAAAGACGCCATCGACTGCGAAGTGGCTCGCCAGATCTCGGTTCTGGAGTCCGGGGGGAGGATCGTTCAAGAGACCCGGGGCTGGGACGAGGTGGCGCTGACCACGCTGTCGATGCGCTCCAAAGAGGAGGCGCAAGACTACCGCTACTTTCCGGAGCCCGACCTTCCGACGCTGCGCTTCACCGCTGAGGATATAGCTGCGGTGGACGCTTCGCTGCCCGAGCTTCCGGCGGCTCGTCGGGAGCGGTACGCTAAGCAGTTCGACCTGGACTGCGAGGCCCAGGGGTTCCTGACCGGCAGTCCGTTCTTGGGACGGTTTTTCGAGGAGGCTGCCCAGAGCGGCGCCGATCCTGGAGAGCTCGCGAAATGGATGCAGAATACGGTCTCCCGATTGAGCAACGAGCGCGAAGTCGCGCTGGGGGATTCGAAGCTGGAGCCCGGCAGCCTCGGTCTGCTGCTGCGCCGCATCGAAGAAGGGGTGGTGGGGGCCAAGGCCGGTCAGAAGGTCCTAGAGCACCTGTTCGACCGGGGGGGCGGGGTCGATGAGACTATCGACAGTTTAGGCCTGCGACAGCTGGCCGGTGACGATGCGTTGCGCCCTATCTTGGCCGGTGTGCTCGCCGAGAACCCAAAGGTGGTTCAGGAGGTTAGAGAGGGCAAGGCCAAAGCCCTCAACGTTCTGTTGGGACAGGTGATGAAGGCCACTAAAGGAGCCGCTCACCCAGCCGAATCCCGCCGGCTCCTAGAGGAGATGATCCGTGAAGGTTAGTGAACAGCCGATGGTCAGTGACGTCCCGTTGGATGAGGCCCTCGAACGATGGTTGAGCGATCTGGAGTTTCACCGAGCCAAAGCGACGCTGGAGAGCCAGTCCACGGAGGTCGAGCAGAGCCTCGGGCGAGTCACCGCTGAGCCCGTGGTAGCGAGGCTCTCCTCTCCGAACTACTACGCTGCAGCCACCGACGGCTTGGCGCTGGCCTCCCACGAAACTTTAGGAGCCAGCCCGGAGAGCCCCGTGAGCTTGCCCATCGGAAGGGACCTTTCCTTCGTGGATACCGGCTCTCCGATGCCGGCGGGCAGCGACACGGTGGTGCCGATCTTCCATCTCCGCCTCCAAGGCGACCAGAGCGTGCAGGTCTTGAAGCCCTCGGCGCCTTGGCGGAACGTGCGCCCTATCGGTGAAGACCTGGCCGCGGGCGAGGTGATCCTACCCAAAGGGCACCGGATCCGCTCCCTGGACCTGTCGGCCTTGATCGCTGGAGGGATCCGCGAGCTAAAAGTGCAGACCGAGCCCCGGGTGCACGTTTTACCCGTCGGGGAGTCCCTGGTGGAGCCGGGGCGCCTCCCGTCGTTGGGTCAGAACGTGGACCACACTTCGCCGTTCTTGACCGCACTCGCCCGGGAGCGGGAGCTGGAAGCGCGCCGCTTCCCGGCCATCCCCGAGAGTTTGGAGGCGCTCGCCTCGGCGCTGCTCGAACACTCCGAGCGCTGCGACCTGGTGGTCCTGTGCGCCGGGCAAGAGCGCGGCACAAAGCTTCTAGCGACAGCCCTGGCCCAGGTGGGGGAGTGCACCCTGCACGGTGTGGCGGTTCGCCCCGGACACTCTGTGGTCTTAGGGTTCGTCGGCGGCGTGCCGGTGCTGGGACTGTCCTCCCATCCGGTGCCCGCCTACCTCGGTTTTTGTCTTTTCGGTCTTCCGGTGTTCCGGGCTTCGGGTAGAGGGCGGGAAGAGCCGTGGCCGTCGGAGTCCGCTCAGCTGGCGGTGGGGTTCGAATCGAGCGACGGAGTCGAAGAGTTTCTCCGGGTCAAGATGGGCGTGGTGGACGGCCGAGCGGTGGCCGTGGCCGAAGCTGGAGGGCACGGAACTCTGATGAGCCTCGTGCGGGCCGACGGGCTGATCCGGGTCCCCCCCGGGGTTCGTGAACTCGAGGAGGGGAGCAGGGTCGAAGTTCTCCGTTTGCGGGAGAACGTGAATCTGGGCGCTCACCTTCTGGTGATGGGTACCCACGACATGACCTACGACCTGGTACGAGACCATCTGTACGAGCGGTACCCCGAGGTGCGCTTCCACACCGCTGCGGTGGGGGGGAAGACCGGGCTGCAGTGCTTGCGTAACGGCCACTGCCACGGAGCGGCGGTGCACCTGTTCGACCCCGAGACCGGAAAGTATAACCAGCCCTTCCTGGAGCGGTGGGGATGGAGCGAGCCGGTGCTCGTCATCCGTTTTCTGCACCGCTGGCTCGGGCTTGCGGTGACGCCGGGCAATCCCTTGGGGATCGGCGGGCTAGAAGACCTCGCCCGCCCGGATGTGAGGTTTGTGAACCGTCAGTCCGGTTCGGGAACCCGAAAGCTGATCGACTATGAGTTTCAACGCCTCGGGGTCGATACGGCAGCCATCGCCGGCTACCAGCTGACGGCCCACACCCATATGAGTGTGGCTTCGGCGGTCAAAGGCGGAGGAGCCGATGTGGGGCCCACCATCTCGACGGCGGCACGCTCCTTGGGTCTGGACTTCATCCCCTGTGTGAAGGAGTGCCTAGACTTCGTTTTCCCGAAGCGGTTCCTTTCGCTGTATCCCCTGCGCGCGCTGTTGGCCACCATCCGCTCTCCGGAGTTTCGGGTCAACGCCGAAGCACGATTTCTTGACTACGACTTCCAGGGCACCGGTGAACTGGTTTGGGAGACCCCAGAGTGAGCACCGGTTCCGGGCGCCCCGACGGGCTGACCCATCTCGATGAAAGCGGGGCGGTCCACGTGGTGGACGTCTCTGAGAAGGCCACTACCCGGCGTCGGGCGGTGGCCGAGTCTTGGGTGGAGATGTCCGAGCAGGCGTTGGAGCGCTTGACATCCGGGGAGGTGGCTAAAGGGGACGCCTTGGCAACGGCGAGGATCGCGGCGATCATGGCGGTGAAACGGACGAGCGAACTGATCCCCTTGTGTCACCCTTTACCGATCGAGGCGGTGGCCTGCCGTCTGGATGCCGAACCGCCGAAGCGGCTCCGGATCGAAGTGGAGGTGGGAACCTCCGGCAAGACCGGCGTAGAGATGGAAGCTCTGACCGGGGCCACGGTAGCCGGTTTGGCGATCTACGATATGCTCAAAGCCATCGACCCGGCGATGCGCCTCGGACCCACCAAGCTTCTGCGCAAAGAGGGCGGCAAGAGCGATCTTCGGTTCGAGTCGGGCTCCTGAGCCGCCCCTTCTGAAAGGACGCCGAAGCCGGAGCCCACACTCACGCACTGAGTGTGGGCTCCGGGCGTCTTCGGGTTACGCAAGAAAGAGATCCGAACCGATCTGCACCGGCTCGAATCTCTCGCTTTTCTAACGCTTTGGGATGGCTCTCTTTAGAGGGCCGCCCGGGGCGCTAGATTCCGAAGTACTGGAGGTAGACTTCCCGGGTTCGGGGGCGGTCCATCTCTAGGAGAAAGATCCGCTGCCACTGACCGAGCGAGAGCTGACCGTTGAGGACCGGTACATGCTCGGAACATCCGATGGTCAGGTGTTGGCAATGGGCGTGGCCGTTGGCGCATTCGTCGTCACACATGTTTACCGTGCGGACGTCGAAGTCGTTGTGCTCGTACTCTTCCGCCGGTGAAGCCAGCTTCTCGAGGTAGCGGTACATATCGCGGATCAGGAGGGGCTCGTTCTCATTGACGACGATTCCGGCTGTAGTGTGCCGTGAATAGATGAAAACGTTTCCCTCTTTGATCCCACAAAGGTCGAGATTCTCTTGAATCAGTTCCGTTAGATCGATAAACTGGGGCCCCCGGGACGTACTGATAGTCAGCGTCGCAAGGTGGATCTCGGGGATCCCCGTCGCCCTTTTCTCTGGTCTCGTCGAAGCGACGACGTAGGCTTTCCCGTCGGGTCGGACCGTCGTGATCGTGTCGCTATCCATATTTACCTCCAGTTGGCACCGCTTCTCACCAGTCGGTACGGGGCGGTAGCACTCTCGCAATTTAGGCCCGCAATCGGGCCGTTCGGCGCTCCACCAGCCTCGTGGGGTCCGCCTTGATTTGAACGAGGCCAAGAGTCTCCCCAGATCTTGACCTGTCGCCACCGTCCTTCTGTCGGTTCGGCCGGATTCCTTCATCCCCCCCACCATAGTTCTGGAGCGGGTTCTCGCATGTTGTAGCGAGAGCTCATAACGCGACCGTAGGCGCCGGTGTTGCCGATAACCATCAGGTCGCCGGGGCGGCTTTCCGGGAGCCAGCGCTGGGACCCCAGGACGTCGCCACTCTCGCAGATCGGGCCCACAACATCGGCTAGTACGGTGCGCTCTTCCCGGTAGCGCGAGAGGTTGACGATGGGGTGATAGGCGCCGT
>CAZDLH010000164.1:0-6029 GCA_964505925.1 uncultured Burkholderiales bacterium | reverse complement strand
GATCGCCGAACTCGAGGATCCCGTCGGCCGGGTGCTGGCCAGCTGGGAGCGCCCGAACGGCCTCAAGATCTCCCGAGTGACGATCCCGCTGGGCGTCATCGGCATCATCTTCGAATCGCGACCGAACGTGACCGCCGACGCCGGAGCCCTGTGTCTCAAGTCCGGCAACGCCGTCATCTTGCGCTGCGGAAGCGACAGCGCCGAGAGCTCCCGGGCCATCGCCGCGGCTTTAAGGGAAGCGCTGGAGGCCGAGGGGCTGCCTCCGGAGGCCTTGGTTTTGGTCCCGACCCAAGACCGCGAAGCGGTGGGAGCTATGCTGAGAGCTCACGGCTTGATCGATGTGATCGTTCCCCGGGGAGGGCGCTCACTAGTAGAGCGCGTGGTGGCCGAGAGCCGGGTCCCCACCTTCGAGCACCTCGACGGCAACTGCCACACCTATATCCATAGCTCCGCCGACCTGACCAAAGCCGTTCGGGTCCTGCGGAACGCTAAGCTTCGGCGCACCGGCATCTGCGGCGCCACCGAATCGCTACTGGTGGATGCGGCCATCGCCGCCGACGCGCTACCCGCGTTGGTCGAAGCCCTCCCCGAGTGCGAGTTTCGCGGGGATGAACAGGCTCGTCAGGGGGTCCCCTCGATGACTGCGGCCAGCCCCGAGGACTGGGGAACCGAGTATCTCGCCCCGATCCTATCGGTGAGAGTGGTGAACGGTATCGGGGAGGCCTTAGAGCATATCGCCCGGTTCGGCTCCGGCCACACCGACGCCATCTTGGCCGAGGACGACGCGATCGCCGCACGCTTCCTGGCCGAAGTCGACAGCGCTATCGTCATGCACAACACCTCTACCCAGTTCGCCGATGGCGGAGAGTTCGGGATGGGTGCCGAGATCGGGATCGCCACCGGGCGCCTCCACGCCCGAGGTCCGGTGGGTGTGGAGCAGCTGGTCACCTACAAATACCAGGTTCGGGGTGACGGTCAGACCAGAGCCTGAAGCCTGGCTAGCGCCCCTTCTCCCAGCGCGTTCCCGGGTAGCCCGCCCCCAATCGGAAGACCAGGTAGCTCAGTCCGAGCAAGGCTAAGGCGGACCCCACCCCTGCCCACGCGGGGAGCTGATCGAAACGCCACCCCTGCTGGAGCGCGGCCACCGCTAGGCTGTTGTTGCCGAGGTGTACCAACACCGCTGGCCACAGCGATCCCGTAGCCAGCGTCAAAAAGCCCATCAGCAGACCGAGAAACGCAGTGGGAAACACTCGGAAGTAGTTGAGGTGAAACAGGCCGAAGATCACCGCGGTCACGCAGATCAGTAGGGTGGGCCCCATCCGCTTGTGCAGAGCGTGCAGCAGCACCCCTCGGAAGGCGAACTCTTCACAGAAAGCGGGTAGCACACCGATCAGCACATAGAGCTGCCAGGCTGGGGTCGCCTCCACATTCAGAAGGCCTAGCATCTCCTCTAAGGCTCGCTCCGGGGTCGGCAGCACCGGCGCCAAAAGCTGGGACAGACCGTTGGCCGCGATCTGCCCCAAGGGCACCATCGCCACACAGATCAAAAGGACAGACCAGGGAACCCAACGGAACGGGGCGGCTCGCTGTAGAGGTTGGCGGAAAATGCGCAGCAGTATGAGCGGCCCCAGCCCGAATAGAACGAGCTGATTGAAGAGGACCTGACCCTTGAGGGAACTCAGGACCGCAAAGTTGCTGGGCAACACCATCAGGCAGGCCCCCAGAAAGGCGAAGTACGGTAGCGACCTCTGGCTAAACTGTTCGTGGAGGAGCTCCTCCCCTCGTAGCGGTTTGCGGTCGCCGAGGAAGCTCTCGCCTTCGGCCAGCGACACCGTCCCCTTCATCAGCAGCCACGCCACACCGAGGTGAGAGATCACCACCAGCAGGAGCGCCGCCGAGTGAAGGCGCCCCGCCAGAAGGTCCGGCAGACAGACCCCGGCCCCTGCCAGCGGCACCAGCGACACCGCCGAAAGGGACGGTAGGCCAGGCATCAGCCCCGTGAGGCTAAGGAGAAAGGCCACCAAAAAGATCGGAAAAAAGTAGAGCTGCGCCTCCTTGAAGCTTCGGCTTCGAGCCGAGATGTGCAGCAACAGGGCCGCTGTGAAGATGGCGACCACCAGGAAGATGAGCCCCAACTGAAGCAGGCCCGACAGCCCGCCGACCTGCTCCCACCCCGCGCTGCCGCCAGGTAGGTTCAGCCATCCCAACCAGGCGTAGACAGCGAGATTCAGGATCTGGACCGTAGCGATCATCAGCGCTATCAAAGACACGGCGACGAACTTCGTCCAGATGATCTCCTTACGGCCCAACGATGAAACGAAGAGCGTAGACAGCGTCCCTCGCTCTCGCTCACCCGCGAGGCTATCCAGGGCGGCCACCGAGCCTCCCCCTAACAGCATTAAGACCAAGAAGGCCGAGAGCGCCGGTCCGAGCTGCCGGGCTGTCCGCTCTCGCAGGCTGCTCTCATCCACCAGGGAAAAAGAGAAGCCTCCGGGCACCAGGTCGGACCCCAGCACCGAATCGATCAGCTCCTCCCGGTGGGAGACAAGCCTCCTGTGCCCCTCGAGAAAGGCTTGAACCGAGCGCTCGCGATCGGATCGGTAGACGAGTTCGAGGATCGGCCGTCCCGCGGTCGGCACCTCGACGAGAGCGGCCAGGTCGGGGTAGGTCCGAGCGATGGCGTCGGCCACCTCCCGACCCTTCGGACTCGGCTCCAGAAGCCGAACGAAGAGCTCGACCTGCCCGTCCACGAGCAGCTGCTCGTCCTCTCGGCTGTGGACTTCTCGAAACCCCGCTCCGGCGAAGGCCTGGGCCAGTAGAGGTTCGAGTGCGGTCTGCTCCGCTGGCCGGGAGAACCGGAACTCGCTCTGGCTCATATCCCGGCGCTGCTCTCCGAAGTGGTGAAGCGAGAACAGCAGGGCCGGGAGCAGCAGTATCGGAAGCAGAACGGAAAGAAACAGGGTGCGGGTGTCCCGCATCAAGGTCAGCAGCTCAAAGCGCAGGAGGGTGGGGCTCAAAAAATCTCCAGGTCCTCGGGCTTGCCTAGACCGCTACTCTGCAAGAGATGGACGAAGATATCCTCGAGAAAGCGCTGCCCGGTCTGCTCCCGAAGCTCTTCGAGCGTGCCGCTGGCGAGGATGCGACCGCGGTGGATGACCGCGATCCGATCGCACAGCCGCTCGGCCTCGGACAGGGTGTGGGTCGAGAACAAGACCGCTTTGCCCGCCTCTTTGAGTTCGGTCATCAGTCGATGGAAGTCGAGTACGTTCAGAACGTCCAGACCGTTGGTCGGCTCGTCGAGAATGATGACTTCCGGGTCGTGAGCCACCGTCCGCGCGATGGCCACCTTCTGAGCCATACCGGTCGACAGACGCTCGATCCTCGCGTGGGCGAACTCGCTGAGCTCGAAGCGCGCGATCAGCTCTTCTACCCGAGCTCCGATCCGCTCCTCGGGGTAGCCGTTGATGCGGGCGAAGAACTCGAGGGTCTCGATGCAGCTGAGCCTGGGGTACAGAGCCGTCGTGGTGCTGAGGTAGCCCAGGGACTGCCGCACCTTATCCGGGTCGGTCAGGACCGACCAACCCGTGACTCGGGCGTCCCCGCCGGTAGGCCGCAGCAGGGTGCCGAGCATGCGGAGCGTGGTCGTCTTGCCTGCTCCGTTGGTTCCGAGAAGACCGAAGATCTCGCCTTTCTCGCAACGAAAGGAGACATCGTCGACGGCCTTCAGGGACCCGCGCCCCTCGTCTTCGAAGGTCTTGCTCAGCCTCTCGACATGGATGGGCGCCATATCGGTAGCGCGCTCGCTCATCTTTTGCGACTCTTCAACGCTCTGAGGAATCCCCTCCATGACATCTGAGCCTCCGAACCGTTCATCAGCCCTTCGTCGGTCATCAGACGGCGACCGAGCCACAGGCAGACCCCGACCAAAATGGCCAAGCTCGCCGCCGTCTGGAGGATCGGGATCGGCTCGTAGACCCCCTGGAGCGCTTGGCGCCACACCAAAGAGAGGTTGACCAACGGTACCAGAGCTAGCGTAGGCGTCATCTGTAGATTCGGATCCGAAAGCGGAAGAACCGGCAGCGAGATCACCATAAACATCGGGGTGGTCAGAGCCTGGCCTTCTCGGAACGTCCTGGCGAAGGAGGCGCACAGCAGCAGCGCCGCGGCTACGAAGAAAGCTACGGCGACCACACCTAACACGAGAAGAGCCAGGGTCAGCGGACCGATATCGAAGGTCAGGTTGTCGCTGTCGCGCAGCAGTGGGGCTACAATGGAGCGCATGGAGACCAGCATTGCCGCCAGATTCAACAGACCGCTGATGGTGCAGACCACAACAACGAACAGATACTTCGACAGTACGATGACGCCCATGCTCGGAGCGCAAGCCCGCAGCGTCTCCCAAGTGCCGCGCTCGCGCTCGCCCGCGGTGGTATCGATAGCTGGGTAGGCGCCCCCTAAGGCCACCATCACCAGAAGCCCTATAGGCAGCAGTGCCCCCAAGAGATATCCGCCGACGTCGCTGGCCGCCGAGATCGACCGGCCACCGATGAGAAAGGGCTTAGCGGCCTCCGGCGGCAGGCCACCCTCCAGTAGCCAGCGCTCCCGCTGCTTCTCGAGATAGTCTCGGTGAAGCTCCCGAAACAGGCCCAAAGCCCGCTCCGACTCCATCCGATCGCCGAAATGTTCGACCACGAGTTCCGAGCCGTCAGCATCGCCTGCATTCGGAAGCCGGATGCGAAGGTCGAACAGCCCTCCTGGGGCGTAGGCGGTCGGATCCGAGAGCGTGACCCTCTCATCGTCGCGCAGCGTCTGAAGGAACCGTTCGCCCAGCACCTCCTCCACGCCCGACTCGAGTCGCACCAGGACGCCCCGAGCCTCCTGCTGCCCTTCGATAAACGACATGGCCGTCACCATCATCCACAGCAAGAACGGATAGAGCAGTAAGGGGAGCAGTACGGAATAGAGCACCACGCTCGTCTCTCGGTAGGCCGAGATCAGTTCGCGCTTGGTCAAGATCAGAATCTGCTTCAGGTGGAGGTCAGGGAACATGCAAGGGGATCTACTCCCTTTCCCGCAAGGACTCCCCCTGCTCGGTCCGACTCCATAGCCATGCGGGATAGACCCCGGCCAGGAGTGCCGCCAACACGGCCGCCCCCAGGGACCACGCGATCTCTTTCGGGTCGAAACCGAAACTGATGGTCCAACCGAAAGCCCGGCGGTTCACCACGGCGATCATCACTTGCGCCAACAGTAGGCCCAGAGGTAAAGCCATGAGCGCGGTGACCGCCCCCAACAGTCCGGACTGGATCACGCCTAGCCCGAAGAGCTGTCGGCGCTGCATCCCCAAAGCCCTGAGCACCGCTACCTCCCGGGTGCGCTCGAAGGCGAGCGCCAAGAGCGACAAGAACACACCGATCACCGCCACCGCCAGAGCCAGCAGCCGAATGACCTCGGTGATGGTGAAGGTCCGCTCGAAGATCTCCAGCGCGAGACTCTTGAGCTGCCGGGTAGGGCGGACTTCGATCTCCTCCCCCGCTCGTCTCCGGATGCTTTCGAGCTGCTCCTCTAGCGACTGGGAACTCGCACCGTCGAGGTACAGCGCCATGCTGCTCCATCCTGACGGGCCGAACATCAGCTCGGCTTGGCGGCTCGAGATCATCGCGAGATTTCTATCGGGCGCGTAGGAGTAGTAGACCCCTAGAACGGGTAGCCGCTGCTCTCCGGCCGGCGTGATGAGGTGGAGGTCCGAACCGACCTCTAGACCGGCTCGCTCGGCGTACGGCTCGGTCACGAAGACGCCCTGCCCGTCTCGAAATCTCTGCCACGGGTCCTCCACCGCCCGGGCGAAGATCAGCGAGCGAGCATACCGTTCCGGAGCCTGGACCGCCACCAAGACGGTCTCCCCGGTGCTCGAGGGGACCTGGCGGACCTTCTGTGCCACCCAGGCTTGCACGCCCGGCAGCTCGACCAAGTCCGCCACGAGCTCCAGCGACAGCTCCGCCCCATCGCCCCGCCCTAGACCCGATCGG
>CAZDLH010000163.1:0-6049 GCA_964505925.1 uncultured Burkholderiales bacterium | reverse complement strand
GCCGCTTCTTCGGCTCGCTCGAAACTGCAGCTCGAAACGGTCAGGCTCGAAGAGTCGAAAAGACACAGCTTGCCTACCCCTAGTCGTTTGCTGAGGTCGAGCGGTTCATCGACCACGCTATGCTCAAAAGACGTCTCTTCGAGCCAGACGCCGGGGAAGGCGTGCCCGTGCACCACCACCACCAGCGGACGAAGCCCGACGCTCTCCAGGCAAGAGCACACCAACATCGTCAGGTCGAGGCAAGTCCCCCGGCCTTGGTCCCGGAGTTGGTCTACGGTGCGGATCTTCTGACCCGTGTGCTCGAAGCTAGCCGGGGGATTGATATAGCCGAATCCGGCCTCTCGAAGAGCCAGATAGAACGCCGCGGCCATCTCTCGAACTCGCGTGCGGCTCTTCGACTGATAGCCGTCGAGAGCGCCGCGACCGGTCCACTGCTCGAGCAGAGCGGCGGCTCGCTCTCGGTAGCGGCCCAGACTCGGATGGTTCGGCTGGCAAAAGGCGGAAAGAAGCGCCGGTGTGACCTCGCCTCCCCCCCACTCGTTGAAGGCTAGCACCTCGATGGGGAAACTCTGACGGTGCAGTCGGCGTCCGTTCTGGTGGGCCTCGAAATGCAGATATCCGCGCTCTCGCTCGTCCACCGTGCGCAACTGTCGGGCCGAGAAGTGAAGGTCTACCACCGGGGGCTTGAACCGATGCCCGGCAGCCAGACTGGCGAGTCGGCAGGTCCAGGGCTCGACCAGCAGATCCGGTTCTAAACTCAAGGACAGTTCGAGATCCTCTACCGCCTGCTCGCCGAGGTTCTGGATCGAGAGCCGATGCACGACCGGAACGCTATTGAGAAAGGCCGCGTAGTTGAGTCGGGGGCTGTACAGTAGCTCGAGCTCGAGCGGTGTAGGCGCAGCTTCCACGGGGGTGGGTTCGCTGGGCGACTCCTTGGGAGGCTTCGTCGGAGCGACCGACTGGCCGTCGAAGCTCTCCGACTCCGCCTCTTCCTCCGACACCGATACCGGCCCGGATCGCGCTAACCCCTCCGGGGCGGAACCCGAGCTTGATGGCCCTACGCTTCTGGTCGGTTCACTGGTCACATCGCTACCCTCCACACCGTTGGTAGCCCTTCTTACCGACCGAGTAGAGTCCCCCTTAACGACACGAACTGTCGTTGCGAGCTCTCGGTAGAGCCTAGTGCGGACAGCCGTACCCTGCTCGATGAGCACGCTCCCTAGAGCCCCCTTTTAAAGAGCCCTTAGAGCCCCCTTAGACGGAGGATGGAGGCTGATGGGGGCTCTAGCTCAAGCCTTTTCGAGAAGCCCGGCGACCGGCCAGGAGAACGAAAGGCAAGAGGAACTGACCGAGCATTCCGCCGATGGCCGCGTTCAGCCACAGGAGCTTTCCGCGATAGGGCGCTAAGCAGCTTCCTAAAGCGCCACCGCAGGCGCCGAAGAACACCAAAATCCCGGTTACCGACACCTCCCACGCAGGGTTCGTCACCGAGATCAAGCCCGCGTTCACGGCTACCAGAATCAGGATATCCCGCAGCCCGCCCCCGAGAGCACCACCCAGGATCCGGGCGAAGCTCCCTTGCAGTAAACGAGCCCCCACCGCGGCGAAGAGCCCAGGGAGAAGAAGAAAAAGTGCGACCGCCACCGTCGAATCCAACAGCAGGGGACTACCGTGCGTAACTATAGCTTCCATCACGAACCCTTCAGGGTGGAAGGTAGAGCTCCTGTAGAGCGAGCTCGCGTGTTGGCGGGTCACTCGAACCAGGGCTTTCCTGGTCGGCCCCGTAACTTTCGGCCATGCTGAAGACCTGTGCCCAACACCTCTGTGACCGCCTCTCTTTGGATGTTCGCCGCGTCGAAGCGGTGCTCTCGCTGCTCGACGAAGGCTGTACGGTCCCGTTTCTAGCCCGCTACCGTAAAGAGCAGACCGGCTCGCTCGACGAAGAGAAGCTGCGCGAGATCGTGGCCGCCCGGGCGCAGTGGGAGGCCCTGGAAGCCCGGCGCAAGACGGTGCTAGACTCCCTGGCCGAGCAGGGCATCTCCTCTAGAGAGCTCCTAGAGCAGGTGAGGAGCGCAGACAGCCTGACCCTTCTCGAAGACCTGTACTTACCGTACCGCCCCAAGCGTCAGACTCGCGGCCAAAAAGCGATCGAGCTGGGGCTCGATCCGCTGGCTCGCCTGATACTCCAACAGCCGCAGAGCCCGCTGCCGGAGCAGGCGGCGAAAAAACACCTGGGCGCCGAGGTCTCCTCGGTGGAGGAGGCGCTGGCCGGAGCCCGAGATGTCGTGGCCGAGCGAGCCGCTGAAGAGCCCAGCGTACGACGCGAAGTGCGCGAGAAGGCCCAACGATTCAGCCGCCTGGAGGTGCGCAAGAAGAGGGGCGCCGAAGACCCCAAAGAGGTCTACCGCAGCTACTACGAGTTCGCGACCCCGGTGAACCGGCTGGCGCCCCATCAAGTGCTAGCCTTAGACCGCGGCGAAAAAGAGAAGGTGCTGAGCGTCGGCCTGGAGCTAGACGAGCGCGACTACCGCACGCCCCTGCAGCGCACCTTTCGTCCCCGGGAGCACTCCCCTTGGGGCGCCCAGCTGCAGAGCGCCCTAGACGAAGGCGCCAAACGACTTCTGCTGCCCGCCCTCGAGCGAGAGCTGCGCAAGGCCCTCACCGAGAAGGCCCAAGAGCACGCCATCGAGGTCTTCGCCCGCAATCTCAAAGGGCTGTTGATGACCCCGCCCTTAGCCGACCGGGTGGTGCTGGCCATCGACCCAGCTTTTCGTAGCGGCTGCAAGCTCGCGGTGGTGGACCCCACCGGCAAGCTGCTCGACACCGCGGTCGTCACTCCCCACCCCCCCCAGAACCGCGGGGACGGGGCGCGGGAGGTCTTGGACCGCCTGGTGGAGCGGCATCGGGTGACCTTGGTCGCTATCGGCAACGGTACCGCCTCCCGGGAGACTGAGAAGCTAGCCGCCGAACTGACCGGCCGCCACAGCGATCTCGCGTACCTTCTGGTCAGCGAGGCCGGCGCGAGCGTCTACTCGGCGAGCCCCCTGGCCAGAGCCGAATTTCCCGATCTGGATGTGACCTTGCGCGGCGCGGTCTCCATCGGTCGCCGGGTACAAGACCCGCTGGCCGAGCTGATCAAGATCGACCCTAAAGCGATCGGGGTGGGCCTGTACCAGCACGACCTGAACGAAAAGCGCCTAGACCAGGCGCTAGCCGCAGTGGTCGAAAGCGTGGTGCACCAGGTCGGGGTAGAGCTGAACACCGCCTCGGCGCCGCTCTTAGCCCATCTCGGCGGCATCGGCCCGAAGCTCGCCCGCGAGATGGTAGCCCACCGGGACCGCCACGGCCCCTACCCCACCCGCGCAGCGCTCAAAAAGGTGAAGGGGTTGGGCCCTAAAGCGTTCGAACAGTCGGCCGGCTTTCTTCGGATCCGCGACGGCGACGACCCGCTGGACGCCACCGCCATCCACCCCGAAAGCTACCCCGTGGCCCGCCGGCTGCTCAAGCTCACCGGCGGCGATCTGAGCAGGCTCGATGACCCCGCCTTGCTAGCGCAGGTAGACTGCCCCGAGCCCACCTTGCGCGATATCGTAGCGCAGCTCAAGAAGCCCTCCCGAGACCCTCGGCTCGAACTGCCCAAGCCGCTGCTGCGCCGGGACGTGCTGAGCCTGACGGACCTGTACCCCGGCTTGGTCCTCCACGGCACGGTGCGCAACGTGGTGGACTTCGGCGCGTTCATCGACATCGGTGTGAAGCAAGACGGGCTGCTCCATCGAAGCCAGCTCAAAGGTCAGCGCCTGGCCGTGGGTCAGGTACTCGAAGTCGAGGTGCTAGAGGTAGACGAACAGCGGGGGCGGATCAGCCTGGCCACCGCGTGATGAAGGCTTCCCCGGAGACCCTCACCCCAGAGTGCACCGCCTGGGTTCTGCAGACCACCGATGCTCGGTCTTTGGGCAGCGTCCGGCTGCTGCAGCCGCTGTGGCGCGGCCTGGGCTCGCTGTACCGCCTCGAGCTCGTAGGCGCCTCCCGGCCGAGCGTCGTTTTGAAGTACGTGTCCCCTCCGGCCGTGGCCCAGCTGAGCCCGGCCGAAGCCCGCAAGCGGCGCTCCTACGAAGTCGAGCAGCGATGGTACGAGCGGTACGCTCCCGAGTGCGGCGACCGCAGTCGGGTAGCCCGAGGGCTGGGCAGCACGGCTTTCGGCAACGCGCTGGTGCTGCTCCTCGAGGATCTAGGAAGCGCTGGCTTTCTCCCCCAGCGCCCCCCCAACGAACGTCAACTGCGCAGCGGTCTACAGTGGCTGGCCGCCTTTCACGCCCAGTTCTTCGGCCGCTCCAGCGCCGACCTGTGGCCCCGGGGCACCTACTGGGAGCTCGACTACCGCCTCACGGAGCTCGAGCGCACCGCCCACCCCTGGTTCCGACAGCGCGCCCGGCAGCTAGACGAAGCCCTCAAACAGGCCCAGTATGAAACCTTCGTACACGGCGACGCCAAAGCCGCGAACTTTCTTTGGCACGGCACCGACCGGGTGGCGGTGGTGGATTTTCAGTGGGTGGGAGGCGGCTGCGGCGTCCGGGACCTGGCCCTGCTTTTAGACCGCTGCTTAGAAGAGGAGGGCTGCCTGGTTCAGGCCGACCGGTGGCTCGACTTCTACTTTCACCTGCTGCGCCAAGAGCTCGAGGCTCGGGGGCGGTCGGTGCCGTTCGAGGCGGTGGAAGCCGAGTGGCGTCGACTGTTCCCCATCGCCTGGTGCGACCACGAGCGCCTCTGGTTCGGCTGGGGCCGGGGGGAATACAGAGTCGGACCGTACACCGAACGCATGATGGAGCTCACCGAGCGGGCCTTGGGCTGAACGCTAGTTCTAAGCGAACAGCTTTCCGGTTATCCGCCGGACGGCCAGCAGCGTGAAGGCGGCCCCGAAGACCCCCAGATACAGAACGCTCCAGACCGCGGCCACCTCCTGGCTGCCGGGTTCGACGATGGCCCTGATCAGCTGCACCGAGTGGTACAGCGGGGTGGCCTGAGCCACCATCGTAAGCTCCGCCGGGAAGCGCTCCTGGACGGGAAAGAAGATGCCCGAGAAGAGAAACGACGGCGTCAAAAACATGGTGTAGAAGTAGCTGTACAGATCGATGGCCGGGATCAGCCCGGTGAAGGCCATGCCTAAGGATGCGAAGGCGAACCCGATCAAGAGCAAGGCCAACGGGATCAGCGCCAGGCTCACAGGCGGCGCTAATCCGAACAGGAAAGCCACCAGCGCGAACACCACGCCGTACAGAAGCGCCCGCGTCATAGCCCAGAAGATCTCGCCGATCACCACGTCGGCCGCCGAGATGCGAGTGGTGATCATGGCGTCGTAGATCTTCGCGAAGTGCATCTTCACGTAGACGTTGTAAGTACTCTCGAAGACGGCGCCGTTCATGGCCGAGGCCGCGATCAGGCCAGGAGCGATATAGGCGGCGTAGTTGGTTCCCAGGTCGGTGTCGCCGCTCATATAGGCGCCCAGACCGAAGCCCATGCCCAGCAGGTAGAAGATCGGTTCAAAGAAGTTCGGCAGCAGCCCGTACATCCAGCGCTTGCGGTAAGCTTGAAAGTTCCGCTCCCAGACCCTCCAGGCGCTCGCCAGGCGCAGCGTGGATTCGCTCACCTGGCTCACTCCCGCAGCGACCTTCCGGTCAGGTGTAAAAAGACATCCTCGAGGTTCCCCGGCCGGATGTAGGCCCGGGGTAGCTCTAGGCCGCGCTCGGCCAGCGACGAGATGAGCGCTCGCCCGTCGTCGGCGAAGAGGCTCACCCGATCGGTTGCCACCGACAGCGTCACCCCCATCTCCTGGGCCGCTGTCTCCAGGCGGGGAAGCTCTAGATCGAGCAGCCGAGCCTCCACGACCTCGCGCTGGACGTGCATCTGGACCAACTCCCGGGGGGAGCCTTCGGCGATGATGCGCCCATGGTCGAGCACGATCAGTCGCTCGCACAGCCGCTCGGCTTCGTCCATGTAGTGGGTACTCATCACCAGCGTGACCCCGTCGCGTCGCAGCTGGGCGAGCTTGTCC
>CAZDLH010000162.1:0-6063 GCA_964505925.1 uncultured Burkholderiales bacterium | reverse complement strand
ACCTCAAGGACCTGGTGGATGCTCCCATTGTGCTGCACTCCGTGCTTCAGCGAGATAACCTCACCGAGATCCCTGCGCTGATCAAGGCTGCCGAGAAGTTGGGTGTCGACAGGATACTTTTCACAACGATCATACCGGCCGGTCGAGCCCGTCTCAATCCCAAGAGTATTCTGACGACGGAGGAGCTCAACAGCGCCCTGGAGTTAGCTCAGAGGATCGGCAAGAGCAGTAGGGTCAAGGTGGAAACCCCGCTGAAGATCCCGCCGCCGTACGGACAGAAGAAGCTCTTCGAAGGCTTCGGGTCTGAAGAGGGGCACGTCTACTGCCATATCGCCTCCGACGGAACGGTCTCTCCTTCCGGGCTCCTCACAGAGCTGCTTCCCGCAGGAAATATTCGAGAGGCGTCGCTCAAGGAGCTGTGGAGGCATTCGACTGCGTTCAAGAACATTCGGAGCGCTCCGGGTAACCCTATCTGCAATAGCTGCGAATATTTTCGCTCTTGTCGGGGCGGCTCTCGGGCCCGAACCTACGTGTCGTTGGGGAGTCTGACCGAGCCGGATCCGGTCTGCATCTTAGCGGCGGAGAAGGCCCGTTGAGCGATCTCCGAGCGGAGCCCGCACTGCAGCCTCACAGACCCGCGACCCGCCTCGAGCTTCTGAACTGCCCGGGCTGCGACAGACCACACGAAGAGGCCGATCTCGACCTTCACGAGGAGACCGTCTGTACTCATTGCGGGGTAACGCTTCTCTTGGTTAGGATCGATGGCGTGCTCATGTTCTTGCGTGACGGATGGACTTAGCGGGCAGCTAGGCCTTCGCGCATGGTCGGGGTTGGCCCCTTAAGAGGTGGTGAGACTTAACCCATCTGGGAGCGCGTCTAGGAGTGACTAAATGATCGTCGAACAGAGAAGCTATGTACGGCTCTGAGACGAATCGGCCCTTCGTTGTCTTCCGCCTCTTTATCTACGGTCTTTTGATAGGCGGGAGTCTACTCATTCCCTTCCTGCTCAAGGGTTCGGCCGAGGAGCAGCTGTGGCGAACGACAGTCGTGCTGTTCGCCTATTCGGTCTTCTTGGTGGCTTATAGCTACGTGCCTCTCAGGGAGAACGGTCCTCTGACTTTTTATCGTCTGGGCGTGGTTGTAGCCGAGGCCTGTCTAGCCTGCCTTTTTCTCGCCTTGCTGGGGACCGCAGAGATGGGCGCTCTGGCGGTGCTCCCCATCGCGGCGGTACTCATAGGGGTCGAGCACGGTTGGAGGATGGGGCTGACCGCTTCGGTCTTGATGGGCGGGTTCGCTGTTTTTCTTTACGGCCCCACCGGTTCGGTCGTCGGGTGGGCGATGGGAGCGGCCGCACTGTCGACGCTGGGAACCGCTCTAGGGGAGGCTCACCGGATCAAGCTTTCGGCTCATAGTGTCGACGACCTCGAGCAGCTCGACCGTGCGTACCACATCGCTAGGAAAGAGACGTCGAAGCGCCAGGAGCAAGAAGAGGAGCTGTATCGAGAGCGCCGGAGGTTCGAAGGCCTGGTGGAAGTGGCTCTCGGTCTGTCCCAGGTGACCGACCAGGAGCGGCTTCTTCAGCGGATCGTCGATGTGGCCTCCGACCAGCTCCAGGCTCGGGGGGCCGCGGTGCTCTTGGCGGAGGGGACCGCCCTGCGGGCTCGAGGTCAGACGGGGGTCTCCGATCCCATGCTGTCGGCTTTGGAACGATGCGCTTCCGGCCAGCTTCTCCGTACGCTCTCCGAGGCGGGCGAACTTCTCATCTTCAACCGTGGACAGACGTCGCTCCAGACAGTGAGGTTCCCTGAGCTGTTGCGCGGGTTCGCGCCGCTCATAGACCCAAAAGTAAAGCGGCCGGGAGGGGTGCAAAGGATCGATCAGCTCCTGGTGGCTCCCATGGCGACCGCTCAGCAAAAACGAGCCTTCGGACTTCTGATCGCGGTGAATCATAACCTCGAACATCCGTTTACCGAGACCGAGGCCAAGTACGTCCAAGTCCTTGCGACCAACGCTGCTACCGCCCTCAAGAACATCCTCTTTACAGCTGAGCTGGAGCGTTCCCACTGGGAGCTCATTCAGGCTCTGGCTCAGGCCATCGAAGCTAAGGACAGCTACACCTCCAACCACGTCGGTAGAGTTCGAGACCTCAGCGTGGAGATCGCCCGGACCATCGGGCTAGATCGGGCTACGACTCGGGTGCTGGCTATCGCCGCGACCCTCCACGATGTGGGGAAGATCTCCACTCCCGACCGGGTGCTGATGAAGCCGGGCGCACTGACCGATGAAGAGTACGAGATCATGAAGCAGCACGCCGAGAATGGGGCTCAGATCCTGCGTGGGATCCGGTCGTTGCCCGATGGGGTTGAGGCGATGGTGCGACACCATCACGAACGGTGGGATGGGCGCGGCTATCCCCAGGGGCTGAAGGGTTCGGAGATCCCCCTGGGCGCTCAGATCATCTCTATTGCAGACTGTTTCGATGCCATGACCTACGACCGTCCGTATCGGAAGGGCTTTTCAAAGCAGGAAGCGCTGCACAAGATGGAACTGGGGTGCGGTTCCCAGTTCAATCCGAAGCTACTATGCGCATTCTTCGCTCTTCAAGGGTACGTTCCGCAGACTGAGCCCACGGCGATCGAGACCTACAAGTCGATCATCGGAAAGCTCCGACTGGCATCGACGTTCCGAGGGGTGGGAATCGGAGTTGGAAATCCCGATGGGGGAACAGGGGCACAGGGGCAAAGCGAGGAACAGCCGTTAAAACCTCTGCTCTTGGAGAGGAACTGATGTGAACGCACAACTCAAGGTAAACGTGCCAGATGAAGTGATCAACGCCCTGCAGCAGGGGCGTTCCTTTCTCTTGACATCTCACGTGGGGCTCGACGGAGATCATCTCGGCTCGATGCTCGGGCTCGGGCGAGCCTTGGAGAAGATGGGTAAGAAAGCGTTCCGGCTTTTGCCGGAAGCGGTGCCGGAGAACTACCATTTTCTGCCGGATCTCTCCAGACTGCTCCAGACGCTGCCCGACGAGGCGATCGATACCGTGATCACCCTCGAGTGCCCAGACCGACGTCGTCTTCCCCGAGAGCTCGATCTCGAGGAACTTCAGAGTCGCGGGGTTCGAGTGATCAATCTGGATCACCACCCGGACAACGAGAACTACGGCGATGTCGTCTGGGTGGTGCCGGAGGCCGCAGCACTCGGAGAGATGATCTTGGATCTTTTGAACCGGATGGATGTGTCTTTGGACCGGGATATCGCGACCTGCCTCTACACGGCGGTCCTGACGGATACGGGCTCGTTCCAGTACTCCCGCGTGACTCCGGAGACCCACCTGCGCATCGCTCAGCTGCTCAAGTTCGGGGTGCCGACCGACGATGTCGCTCGGCAGCTCTACCGCCACACCCGGGCTCCTGTGGTCAAACTGCTAGGTTCGGTGCTGTCCCGGGTCGAGATCACTCCGGACGGCAGGCTAGCTTACGCTGAGCTTCCGCTCACCGAGCTGATAGCGCTCCAGGTAGAGGACAGCGAGACCGGCTTTTTTATCGACGATATCGATCGCGTCCAAGGGCCCGAAGTGGTCGCCATCTTTCGCGAGATGAAGGAGTCTCGCGTGAAGGTCAGTCTTCGGTCCCGTCGAGCGGCTATCAATCACATAGCAGCTCAGTTCGGTGGGGGAGGACACCCGAAAGCAGCGGGCTGCGTGGTGGAGGGGACGCTGGGAGCCGTTCGGGAGCGAGTGGTTTCAGCGGTGATCGCGAGCCTACAGGACTGACCCATGGCCAGTAGTCGAAATCTGACCTTCTCCGTTACGACGCTCGGCTGTCGAGCGAATCAAGCGGACTCCGAGCGGCTTCGAGCGATACTCCTGTCGGCCGGGTTAGCAGAGCGAGAGTTCGGCCAGCCGGTGGACTGCGCGATCGTGAACACCTGCACCGTTACTCGAGAGGCGGATCGCAAGTCTAGGCAGCTGATCCGCCGGGCTTTGAAAGCGTCCCCGTCGAGCTCCACGGTGGTGGCCACGGGCTGCGCGGTCACCAAGAGGGGTGGGGTGCGGGAGCTGCCGGGTTCGGTCCTGCGGCTGACCCCCGACCGAGGCGAAGAGATTCTGGAGTTGCTGGACGTGGAGGCCTGCCCCGGAAGGGAGAAGGAGCTGCTGCCACCAGCCAGAGCTCGAGCTCTGCTGAAGATTCAAGACGGCTGCGATCAGTTCTGCACTTTCTGTATCGTTCCTTATGTACGCGGTCGTAGCCGCAGTCGCACCATCGAGGAGATCGTAGCCCAAGCTCAGGCGTTCGAGGAGCAAGGTTTTACCGAGGTGGTCCTCACTGGCATCCATCTTTCGATCTGGGGTGAGGATCTCGAGGGGGAGCTGACTCTCGCCGATGCGGTCTCCGCCATCATCGATGGTACCGAGCGTATCGATGTCCGATTGGCCTCGGTGGAGCCCGATCGTTTTCCAATGGCACTGATCGATCTGATGGCTATCGAGCCCCGGGTCTGTCCGTTTCTACACTTGGTTCTCCAACACGGCTCCGACCGCATTCTCGAGCGGATGCATCGAGGCTATACCACTTCGGACTATAGGCGTATCGTTCAAGCGTTTTTCGAGAAGGTTCCCCAGGCGGCGCTCTCTTCGGATATTATGGTTGGGTTTCCAGGGGAGTCCGAGGAGGATTTTCAACAGCTCTGCGATGTCGTCACCGAGCTGCCGTTCTTTCATCTTCACGTTTTTCCGTACTCTCTACGTCCCGGTACCTCCGCTTCAAAGTTTCCAGACCAGATCGAGCCGGAGGTGAAGAAGCATCGGCGCGACCGACTTCTACGCCTAGGAGAGCAGAAAAAGCTCGATGCTCTGAAGAGTTTTTACGGTGTGGAGACCACTGCAGTCTTGGAGGCCGCGGCCGACCGCGAGGGCTGGCTGAAAGGGACGACGCGCAGTGGGATGACGGTCGTGTGCCGCGGCTCAGAACGGCTCTTAGGGCGTTCGGTTCCGGTGCTCGTACGACGCAGGATCCGCGAACAGCTGGTGGCGGAAGTCCTATAGAGGGCGCTCCCAGGGAAGGAGTTCGGTCTATGCGGTGGAAGGCGGCCGCTTAATCATGGCTGGATTTCTGGAAAAAATTAGAAAACAGGGGCCAAAGGTTACTCGGCCCGGCAAGAGCTTACTCTCGAAGGAGACGAAGGAGGCCCACTGGACCAAGTGTGCCGACTGCGCCACCGTCCTTTTTCGGAAAGCTCTCGAAGATAGCTGTGGAGTCTGTCCCGAATGCGGACATCACCACAAGATCACGGCTTGGCAGCGGGTGGCGATGCTCAGCGATCCCGGGTCTTTTTTAGAGTGGGATAGGGAGCTTCTGTCCGAGGACCCGCTCGGCTTCGGCACGGAGTACCTGGAGAAGCTTGTGGGGGACCGGCGAAAGACCGGTCTGACCGACGCCATCTTGACCGGCCGGTGCGAACTCGAAAGTCAGCCCATGGCTCTCGGGATCTTGGTTTTCGGGTTTCGAGGCGGCTCTATGGGTTCGGTCGTAGGAGAGCGGCTCTGCCGACTTCTCGAACGGGCGATACAGGAGCGACTCCCGGCTGTGGTCGTCACCTCTTCCGGAGGGGCGCGGATGCAAGAGGGGATGCTGAGCCTGATGCAGATGGCGAGGACCTCGGCGGCGGTGCGCCGGATCAACGAGGCTCGGCTGCCGTACATCACCATCCTTACTGACCCGACGACGGCCGGCGTGGCAGCTTCGTTCGCCTCGCTCGGTGACGTTATCTTAGCCGAGCCGAAGGCTATCATCGGCTTCTCGGGAGCGCGGGTGATCGAGCAAACCATCCGCCAGAAGCTGCCCGAAGGGTTCCAAACCTCAGAGTTCTACTTGGAGAAAGGTTTCATCGATAGGGTCGTGCCCCGTCCAGAGCTTCGCTCTACTCTTTCAAGGATTCTTGCGATGTTGGTTACATCGACCGGCGAGGATGGGAAAGAGAAGCTATGAGCACCATCTTAGAAGTCGAGAAGCCTCTTCTGGAGCTAGAATCTAAGATCCGGGAACTCCAAGAGGTGAATCT
>CAZDLH010000161.1:0-6083 GCA_964505925.1 uncultured Burkholderiales bacterium | reverse complement strand
GATCACCCCTAGGAAAATCAGAAGGCCCAGGCCGATCAAGCCTCTCATACCGCCGTCGGTACGAGAGCCTCCAGAGGCCACCTCGGAGGGTGAGCTGGCCAACAGGGATTCCCCTGCGCTGCGGACCTGTGCGAGCTGACCGTCCACGGCGATCTCGGGCTGGTCGACGGCCACCAGAGTCACATCTTGGCTACTAGCGTCGAGCGACACTTGAGCCGTGGCGGGAAGCCCCAAAGCTTCCCGAATGGCCGCTTCATCTTGACCGGGCAGAAAGTTCGCAAAGAACACTTTCGCGTCCAAGGTCCCCTGACCGGGCTCAGGCATATTCAGGTTCAGAGCCAAGCCGGCGACATCGCCCTCGAGCTGCGGAGCAGTGCCCCGGGAGATCAAAGACATCACCTGCGTCAAGTCGGAGGTATTGCTCCGACCCAGTAGGCTCAACTTGCCGTCTCGCACGGCGAGCTTCACGATCATCTCCTCGACGCTGAGCTGTTCGAACGCTTCGCGCACCTCAGCCGGAGCCTCGGAGCGAACGGCGGCTTCCGCCAGCATCCCTTTATAGAACTCTAGGAGGTTCCCGTCGACGAAAGCGTACATCTCGCCCGTCAGCTTCGAGCCCTCCTCGCCGTTCTCGCTCATGCCCAGCTTCGCCAAGGCCACCGCGCGTTCGGTGACCGGCAGTCCGGCGGCTTTGGCCTTAGTGACGAAGTCTCGATAACCGGAGAAGAGGAGATTACCATCGGAGAGGATGTCGAAGCGCTCGGGCTCCCCTTCGGCGGTCTCGGAGTCTCCGTTAGCCCTAAGCTCGAAGGCCATCTCGCCTTCCATCTTGATTTCGCTGTTGACCAGGGTCCGTATGGTCTCGGCGTTCTGCTCTCCGCTGATCTCTAGAAGAGCTCGCAGCATAGGCCCGAACTCTCCGGCCTGAGCGATCAGCTCTTCGTTGCCGATCGTGCTCATGCCGGGTAGAAGAGTGAGATAGCCGTCGTAGAAACTGTTCAGATTGGAGATATTGAGGACCAGGTTGCCGTTCAGGCTGTCCTCGCCCTTGGTCAGCTCCAGAGTGAACTCATCGAAACGAACGTCGAGCATGCTATGGAAAGCCTGTCGAACGTCGACATCCGGTGGGTAGGCCCCAGCCATCTGCTGAACGGCGATCTCGAGATTCGGCCGGATGAATTCTCTCAGTCCGATGAAGGTGATCTCGGAGACCGATACGGTCATACCGTCCTCTTCGACGGGAGCTGCGAAATTCAGATTCTCATACTCCAACCCGTTAGCCCTGAGGCTCCCCTCCAGCAAGCCGGCCATCATCGGTAGACTCGCCAGTTGACCTCCCACTTCCGACGCGGGGTCGGCGACGATCCGAATCTTCAGAGTCGTCTTGTTCTCCGCCTCGATCACCGACAGTTCAAACCTGTCTACCGGTAGCTCCTCAGTAGCCAAAGCACCGCCGCTCAGGTCGAAGTGACCCGAGGAAGTGAAGGCTCGAAAGTCGCCTTTGATGCTATACTTAGCTTTCCCAACGGGTGCCGGCTGGTCCGACTGGAGGCTCAGAAGCTCCAGCTTGTAGTTACCAGCGGACTGATCCCCTTCGGTCTTGCTCTCCACATCGAGCTTGAGCCCTTTGGGCCCGGACTCTTCCGTGGGCATCGGCATATCCAGTAGACCGATCGCCTCAACGGCGGTCCCGCTAGCCGATCCGTACAGATCGATCACGGCTCCGGTCAGCTCGCTCGCTTCGTGCAGCACCAGGTCGCCCCTGAGCGCTCCGATACCGTTGGCTAGGTCTAGAGTGCTCTCGAGCGTTCCAGAAACCTCCGGGTCTCCGACCTCGTTATCGATAATATGGAGGACCGCTCCGCGATCCCCGCTCACTTTGACCGCGATCTCCTCGGCGGAAACCGCGAAAACCCCAAACAGGGCCAAAAGCGCTAGTAAAATTCTTATTCGTTGTGCCATAGCACCCCCGTATCTTCTGAGAGCTGTCCGCCCGCATCACCCGCATCGCCCAGACGACAATAGCGTCGAACCGAACAGTCGGACTCACTCCGGCGCCGCGTTTCGAGCGGAGGGTAGGGGATCCTGCCATCGCCCGCACGAGCTCTGGCTAGGTACATACCAGCCTAGCCACCAGGTTTAAACGAGCACTCGATTCGGGCAGATCTCTTTGAGAGAATCCATCGCTTCGGAATCCTGCCTGGATTCCGCAGAGAAAGAGTTAAAAATGGCAAAATCTAACGCCACGCTTCTGGTGAACGAGGCGCTCATCGAGCTCCTGAACCAGCAGATTCAGAACGAGCTCAAAGCGGCCGCCCAGTATATGGCTATCGCTGTATACTTCGAATCCGAGAGCCTGCCGGCCCTGGGTAGCTTCTTCTTTGCCCAAGCCGAAGAGGAGCGCGAGCACGCTCTGAAATTCGTCCACTACCTCCTGGACGCCGGAGCCAAACCGGAGATCCGCGGCCTGCCCGACCTTCGTAACGACTTCGATAGCCCGGCCGACGCGGTGACCTGCGCCTTGGACGGAGAGCTCGAAGTGACTCGCCAGATCAACAGTCTGGTAGGGGCAGCCCACAAAAACTCCGATCATATGACCCACACCTTCCTCCAGTGGTTCGTAACCGAGCAGCTCGAGGAGGTCTCCACCATGTCGACCTTGCTCGACACTATCAGACACGCCGGCGACCAGCTCCTGTTGGTCGAAGATATCGTCCGCCGGGGAGACCTAGGCCACTCTCACGACGAGGCCTAGTTTTCTCACCGCCCGCCCGGTGGGATCCGGGCGCTCGCAAGGCCCCAGCTTCGCTGGGGCCTTGTCGTATGGGGGGCAGCAGCCGAGGGGCTCTTCCCAGGAAAGCCGAAGCGCGGCAAGAAAAACCCACCAGCCTCCGACACCCTACAGTCGATTCAGGCACCTTGATGGAGTACTTGCTCCTACTGAAACTAGAAAGGACGGTTCGATGATCAGCGTTCAAAACCTCACCAAGCGTTTCGGTGGGAAAGCCGCCGTCTCGGACCTCAGTTTCGAGGTTGCTAAAGGGGAGATCCTCGGGCTCCTGGGCCCTAACGGAGCCGGCAAAACCACCACCATGCGTATCCTCACCGGCTTTTTCCCCCCCACTTCCGGTTCGGCCACCATCGACGACCTAGACGTCGTCGAGCAGACCCTCGAAGTCAAGAAGAAAGTCGGGTACCTACCCGAGCACGTGCCTCTGTATCTCGATATGACGCCCACCGAGCTGCTCCGATTCGCCGCCGAGGCCAAAGGGGTAGCCAAGAAAGACCGAGCCCGCTCGGTCTCTTCAGCCATAGAGCGCTGCAATCTAGGTTCGGTAGCGGGCCAACTGATCGCGACGCTCTCCCGGGGGTTTCGGCAGCGCGTCGGGCTAGCCCAAGCGATCGTGAACGAGCCGAAGGTTCTCATCCTCGATGAACCCACCGTAGGCCTCGACCCCACCCAAGTCCGGGATATCCGGTCCCTGCTCCGAGAGATCGGCCGCGACTCGACGGTGATCCTCTCGAGTCACATCCTCAGTGAGGTCTCCCAGATGTGCAACCGGGTGGTAATCATGGTCGGCGGGGAGCTAAAAGCTATGGATACGCCGGCCGCCCTGACCGCCGCCATGCACGGGGAGGCCCGATACCAGTTGCGTTTGGCCGATGTGGAAGACCAGGAAGCGCAACAGCGTTTAGAGGCGCTAGAACAGGTGAGCACGGTGGTGCGCAAGGACCGAGGGACCTTTCTGGTCGTCTCCCAAAGCGAGAACCTAGCTCCGGTACTAGCCCGCACAGTCGTAGAGGCGGGTTGGTCGCTCCAAGAGCTCAGTCCCCTCGCCGAAGAGCTCGAGGATCTGTTTATCGCCCTGGTGGAGCAGACCCGTTCCGAGCAGAGCCCCGAGCCGACGGAGGTCGCATCGTGATCGCGATCATCAAACGAGAACTCTCCGCCTATTTTAACTCTGCTCTCGCCTGGATCCTGATGTCGGGTTTTCTCTTAGTGATCGGACTGGTCTTCGTCTCGCTTCTGGGGTTCTACTCGGAACAGTCGATGATCGCCGGCTCATCTCCCTACGGTTCGGCGGGCCTCAACGCAGGGGATCGCATCGTGGTCCCCGTCTTCCAATGGATGGGCTACCTCTTGCTCTTTACTCTGCCGGTGTTAACGATGCGCCTCCTCTCAGAAGAGAGCCGCTCGGGCACCCTAGAGATGCTCTTCACCTATCCGGTGACCGTGACCGAGATCGCCTTAGGGAAATTTTTCGGGGCGCTGAGCGTGGTCGTCGTACTTCTCGGCTTGAGCTCCTCGATGTTCCTAGTCCTCGGCAGTATGGTCGAAGTGGAAGCGATGGTCGTTCTCAACGGCTATCTCGGCCTGCTCCTGCTGGGCTGCGCCTTTATCTCGTTCGGGCTGTGGGCTTCCAGCTGGACCTCCAGTCAGATGATCGCCGCGGCCACCACCTACTGCGGCCTGCTCACCTCCTGGCTCTTCCTTCTGGTCGACCAGAGCATAGAGGTGCTCAAGGACACCTTCGGGGAGCTCTCGGTGATGGCCCACCTGCAGAAGATGGCCCAAGGCACGCTCTCGACCCACTACCTGGTCTACTACATAGCTTGGACGGCGCTCTTTCTGTTCTTGACGGTGCGGGTTCTCGAGGCCAAGAAAGGTAGCGACTAGCATGGATCGTCAAACGAAACTGATCGCCTCCAACGTCTTCTCAGCCGTCCTCGCCGTGATCGGGTTCCTATTCATCCTAGCTATCTCTCACGATTTTCAGAGATCCACGGACCTGACGTCCGATGGGCGGCACAGCTTCAGCGAGCAGACCGAAACCCTCCTGAGGAGCCTCGACCGCCCCGTCACCCTCTACGCTTTCGTCGACCCGATGGGCAGTAGCTCCAGCATCGAAGCCCTCCTGGAGCGGTATCGGCGTCTGAGTCCGCGCTACTTTAACTTTCGCATGGTGGACCTCCAGAAGAACCCGACCTTAGCAGAACAGCTAGAGGTGCGCGGCTACGGACAAGGCGTCTTGACCATGGAGTCCGGAGCGGAGCCGACCGACCCGTCCGGCATCGATGGCCCACCCGAAGACGGGGAGTCCCGGCTCCCCCCACCCCGAAGAGAGCGCCTGTTCGCCTTCGACGAAGCCAATATCACCAACTCGTTGGGCAAGCTGCTACGAACGGAGGAGAAGGCCGTCTACTTCGTGGTCGGTCACAGCGAGAGGCGTCCCGACTCCTCCGAAGGACGCGAAATGTCACAGCTCGCGCAAGCGCTGCTGGGAGAGGGGTACCGCCCGGCTGCCCTCAACTTAACCGAGACCGCAGAGCTACCCGAGGACGCGGACCTGCTGGTGATGGCCGGCCCTCGCGGGGACCTGCTGCCGGCCGAGCGCAAGCTCGTCGACGACTACCTACAGACCGGGGGCAAGCTCCTCTTCTTGACCGACATAGGGACCCCGGACTCTTACGTCGAGTGGCTGCAAGGGTACGGTATCTCGATCGGCCATGGGGTGATCATCGACGAGACCTCCGCCCTGGTAGGAGCCGAGCCGGTCACCCCTATCGGCGCCTCCTACTCTCCCGATCACCCGATCACCCGGGGCTTCCAGAGCATCACCGCTTACACCCTGGCCCGCCCCGTCGAGGCCATCGAGCCTACGGTATGGACCGAAGGGCAGCCGCTGCTCCAGACGCTCGTCCGAACTCGGGAGACGGCCTATCTTCTGGATCTCGAAGCGGTGCGCACCCAAGACATGGTGGAGTTCAGCTCGGAGGGTCGCGAACCCCAAGCCTTCCCGCTGGCGGTGGCCGGCCTCTACCCCCTCGGTCCCGAACCGGTCGCCTCACCCCCCGAAGACGAGGAGGCCGAAGCGGCCCTCCCTCCCGCCCCTCCATCGTCTCGGATCGTAGCCTTCGGGAGTGTCGAGACCTTCACCAACGCCAGCCTGAGCTCAGCCGACAATCGAAACCTGATCCTGAACTGTCTGAACTGGTTAGGGGAGTCGGAGAGCCAGATCGTGATGCGTGTGGTAGACCCTAAGAACCAACCCCTTCTGCTAGAAAAGCAGAAGCAGCGCTGG
>CAZDLH010000160.1:0-6098 GCA_964505925.1 uncultured Burkholderiales bacterium | reverse complement strand
TTCGCTGAGCCTCTGGTGGCCGTACCAGGCGGCTCCCCGGGCTACCGCGAGATGCGATTCGGAGCTCTCTAGCTCCATCACCGCGCCGGCGTGGCCTTGGCTCTCGCGCCACCGCGAGAGCACCTGGACCAGGCGCTCGCGGATGAGACCCGGCGCGCAGGCGCCGCCGTTGAAGAGCACTCGGGTAGGAAAGTGGTCGGGGTGAGCGTGCAAAAACCTGGACAGATGACGGGGCACGGCGGGATCGGACTCGTACGGTAGCCCCAGCTCTTTGAGGCCTCGGGCGCCGCCCTTGAGGGCGATATCCTCGTAGTCGAGCAGCGGAAAGAAGCCGTCTAGAACGAGGCGCGCGACCTCCTCTTTCCCGAGCTCGGCCGACAGCGCCCCCCCGAGGAGGGCCGAGCCGGAACCGGGTACCGTGATGGTGGCCGAGTCCGGCGCTCCCTCGGCGAGCAACAGCTCTTTGCCGGCTCGACACTGCTGGCGGAGAACTCCCCACTGCAGCGGGTTGAGCTTCTCTTTGAGTCGGGGTTCGATCAGGTAGGCCAGGGCGATGTCGATGTTGTCCCCGCCTAGCATGAGGTGATCGCCCACCGCCACCCGTTCGAGTTCCCCCCCTTCGTGATAGCGGATCAGACTAAAGTCGGTGGTGCCCCCTCCGATATCGCAAACCAGGATCACTTCGCCGGGGCGGAGCCTCTTCTTCCAGTCCTTGCGGTGCTGCCAGAGCCAGGCGTAGAAGGCGGCCTGCGGCTCTTCGAGGAGCCGCACCGGTAGGCCGACCGAAGCCGCGGCGCCGGCCGTCAGCTTTCGCGCCAGATCGTCGAAGCTGGCGGGGATGGTCAGGATCACTTCGCTGCCTTGTAGCGAGTCTTCCGGGTACTGCTGGTTCCAGGCCTCGACGATGTGCTCGAGATAGCGCGTGACGGCCTGCACTGGCGAGACCGGGCGCAGGTCCTTGGCCCGGTCCCACGGCAGGTTCGGCTCGGTGGGGTCCACCGTGCGGTGGGCTAGCCAGGACTTGGCCGAAACGACGCACCGGCCCGGAACACGAGCCCCCTGATACCGGGCGTACTCCCCGACGAGGTAGCGCCTCTCGGGGTCCCACGGGAGCGAGGTGGCCTCGGTGGGTAGTTCGTACTCGCCCGGTAGATAGAGAAACGAAGGCAGAAGCGATCTAGCGCCCACCTCCACCGAGGAGATGCGCTGGACCAGATCCACCTGCTCGAGGGCGTTACCCCTGGGTTCGAAGCGCGCGACGGCGCTGTTCGAGGTGCCCAGGTCGATCCCGACGACCTGCCTGCTCATTCGTCTTCTTCGCGGACGTTGAATTCGAGCTTCCAGCGTCCGGGGCCGTCCTTTTCTACGCAGAACAGCTCTAGCGTTCCGATCTCGGTGGCCACCGTCTCGAGGCGCACGGGAACGGAGCCCCCCGCTTCGTCGGCGGCAGCGGGCAGGGTCGCGCCTACGGCGGCCACCTGCTCGATCCCGAGCTCTTCCCACTCCTCGTGGACGGCGCCGGGCAGGTCTTCAGATTTCTGGCGGGCGGCCAGGAACGGAAAATCGACCGGCTCTCCGAGAATGAGGCCGAACTCTTGCTCTGGGATGCTGACCGAGGTCCCCTCCTCCATCCCTTCGGGAGCCACGCAGACAGCTTTGATGGGGGGCTCGATACCCGGCACCGCGGGCATGGCGAGCTCCACTCCGATGTAGTACGCGCGGGAGAGACCGCCCCGGATGCGGATGCCGTGTCCCTGTTTTACTAGGCCGTACCGGGCGGCACCCTTAGCCACAGCCAGGTCGAGTTCGGTACCGGTCAGGACTCGGATCGGTTCGCCGTACCACATCTCGAAAAGGTCTAGCAGTCGCTGGCGTAGCTCGGCGGCCTGGAACACCCCGCCGTTAAAAAGGATGGCGGTGGGTCGGCGATCTCCGAGAAAGCCCGAGAGATGGCGGGTGATGGCCGGGTCGCTCTCGTACGGCAGACCGATCTCGGTGAGACCCACCCTTCTCTTCTCGCTCGGACCGGTCCCTAGGTCCACCTCCGGAAAGAAGCCGTCGAGCAGGGCTTTCTCGGCCTCTTCGCGGCTGATGGTGACCTGCAGGGAGCCACCGATCAAAGAGCTACCTCGACCGGGGATGGTCACCACGTGCTCTTGGGCATCGCTGCCGCTCAGAAGCTTCTCTTTGGCCTCCCGGCAGCCGTAGGTCAACACCTGGAACTGCCATGAGTCGAGCTTCGTGCCCTCTTTTTTAAGCCTCTGTTGAACCACATAGGCGAGGGTCAAGTCCATGTTGTCCCCGCCGAGCAGGATATGCTGACCCACGGCTACCCGCTCGAGATCGAGGTCCCCGTCGGTTTCGTGCACTTCGATCAAGGTCAGGTCGGTGGTTCCTCCCCCGATATCGCAGACCAGGACCAGGTCCCCCTTCTTGACCTGCTCGCGCCAGTCTTCCCCGCAGTTCTCCAGCCAGGCGTAGAAGGCGGCCTGGGGCTCTTCGAGGAGAGTGACTTTGGACAGGCCGGCGGTCCGCGCGGCCTCGGCGGTCAGCTCCCGGGCTACCGCATCGAAGGAGGCTGGAACGGTCAGCACCACCTCCGACTCCCCGAGGGGCTCCTGCGGGTTCTCGAACTTCCAGGAGTCGCAGATATGCTTGAGGTACGCCGTGGAGGCGGCCACCGGACTCATGGTGGTCAGGTCCTCGGCACCCTTCCAAGGCAGGATAGCCTTCCTGCGCTCGACCCCCTCTTGGGAGAGCCACGACTTCGCCGAGGCCACCAGGCGGTCCGGCTTCTTGGCGCCCTCTTGCCGCCCGAAGATCCCCAGCGCGTGCAGATTGACTTCGTCCCAGGGGAGCGACAGGTCGAGCCCCCCTAGTTCGTGGGAGCTCGGCAGGTAGAGAAAGGATGGGAGGGTGGGACGTCTTTTGACCTGACCCGACGCTACGAGTTGGGGGATCTCGAAGACGCCAAACTCGTTGACCTCTTGGTCCTCTCCAAGTTTTGCGTGCGCTAAGGCGCAGTTGGTCGTCCCGAGATCCAGTCCGAAAGTTCTCATCGCAGTATTTCCTAACGTGTGCTTCTTGGGGGCGAGGAGAGCGAGGCTCGGCTCTCCTATCGTATTGCTGCATCGGTCCGGAAGCGGACCTTAGACCCCGGAAGCAGAGAATATGGTGGGTTCGAACCGACGTCCGGTCCGAATCATGAAATTCGTTCTTTTTATCATGCGCTGCCCGGTTAGCTTCCAAACACCGCCCGGGATGTTAAGGGGCGGGGCCGCGCGGGCGGTCTGCCTCGGGCGGAGGTCGCTAGAGCTCGACTTCGGCCGGAAGCAGAATGCGGGGCGCTCCGAGTCGAGGGAGTCGGTCCTCTTCGAGCTGCCAACCGTGGTGCCTGAGGACCCCGGAGAACGGGGGGTCCCCTTCCACGCGTCCGACCAGCGAGATCCGCTGGGGGTCGAAGCCCTCCTCGACGGTCACCGGAGAGCCCTCCTCGTCGGAGAGCACGGGCTTGAGCACCAGGTACTGCTGGAGCACCTGTTTGCATCCGAGCTGCATCGTTCGAGCGACCGACCCGATCTGAGCATCGGGGAAGCCCGACAGATCCTCTTGGAGAAAGTCGATGAACCGCCCCTCCTTCTGGAGCGCTGCCAGGAGCTGGGCCGAGGAGGACAGCTGAGGTTCGGGGGTCTCGGCTTTCGACTCCGCAGACTCGCTGTTGAGCACCTCGGCGATGCGCTCGGTGGTGGGGTCCGATCTAAGGCACTGGAAGAACGCCTTGAATGCCAATCCTAAAGACACGTTCTCTTCTATCCTTCAGGGAGATCTTTCATCCAGGCTCGGTACAGTTCGGTCTCGTCAAGACTTTCGATGTCCCGCAGATACCGCCCGGTGTGTCGGGAGAGCCCCGCCGCTCGGGCGATCTCCAGGGCGTCTCGGAAGGCCGCTACCGCCTCGGCCAAACGCTTCTGCTGGCGGTACAGCAGGCCCAACTCGTAGTGGGCCTCCGCCCGCCAGGCTTGGGGGCCGCGCTCCGGGAGCTCTTCGATCGACTCCTTGTGGAGCTTTTCGGCCTGATCGTAGTCTCGGGTGAGCCGACAGATGACCCCTTTGAGGGTCTTGAGATAAGCGAGCTCCCGGTCCATCTGATGTTCGATGAAGATAGCCTCGGACTTGACGGCCATCTCCCGGGCCTCCTGGGCCCGTTCGGCCTTGACGTAGGCCTGGGTCAAGTCCATGTAGACCCGGCCGAGATTGAGGTGGTCCTCGACGTACTGGAACAGCCCGATGCTCTCTTTGAGGTTGGTGATCGCCTCTTCGGTGATCCCGACTTGGATCAAAGAGCGCCCCAGGTTTCGGTACGAGTAGCCGAGGGCGTAGTAGTTTCCGTTGCGAGACGAGATGTCGAGATCGCGCCGGAAGTACTTCACCGCCGTTTCGTAGTCTTCCCGGATCATGTAGACCTGGCCCAGCTTGCCGTAGAGCGTCGCCAGTTCGCTGTTGGCCCCCAGCCGTCGGCAGATCGATTCGGCCTTCTTGAAGCTGAAGATCGCCTCTTCCATCCGGTTGTTCGAGAGAAAGGTGCGCCCGATGGAGTCGTAGACCTTCGCCTGTCCGTAACGGCAGCCGGCCGTCTTATAGATCTGCAGCGCCTCCAGGTGGTGCTCCATCGCTCGTCGGTGTTCGCCTCGCAGCCCGAACATGACGCCCAGATAGCGGCGGCAGGAGGCCCCTTCGAGACTCGGCCGCACGCCGAGCGTAGCCAAGGCGCGCTCGAAGTTCTCGGTGGCCTGCTGGTTGTTTCCGACGCGGAAGTCGTAGAGGCCGTACTGGGCGTAGAAAAGAGCTGCCAATTCCCTGGCCGAGTCGGTGGTCGGCTCGCTCGGCACGTAGCGTCGAGCCTCTTCGAGCAGGTCTCGGGCCTCCTCTAGTTCGCCTGTGCGACCTGCGCTGGCGGCTAGGTGGCACAGGGCTTCGGCCTTGCGCTCGTGGAGGCTGAGCTCCTCGGCGACCTCCCTGGCTTCCTCGAAGTGGTCCCGGGCTTCGTCTCGCTCCCCCCGGCGCGAGAGGGTGACGCCTAGGCCCAGCAGCGCTTCGGCCACCACCCATCGCTCCTCACCTTCGAGTTCGGACTCGACGACGCGACGGTACTCCCGATGGGCCCGATCCCAGCGCCCCACGACTTGGCACGAGCGGGCGTAGCGGCTGCGCGCTCGGGCGATCTTCAGTTCGCGACCCTCGGGGGGGAGCTTCTGTGCGGTCTTGAGAAGGCGGTCGAAGTGGCGTAGAGCGGAGCTGTAGTCCAGGGAGCGCAGATACCCCTCCCCCTCTTCCATCAACTCTTCGAAGGGACGGTTTTCAAGGTCTGTAGTGGCCGTTTCAGTGGTGGTCATATCCGATTCCTCGATCAGCGTCGTGTCGGCAACGGAGCCGACCAGGTCAAAAGTCTTACGAAACGCAGTGCAAAAAGCCTGCCGAAAACCGCATTCCGCCGGTGGGTTTCCCCCGATCGAGCCCAGCTAGGAGCGCTCATCGTGCTCCTCAGCCAGGGCCAACCGAGTGAGGGGGTTCTCGAGGTCCGCGGTGTCGGGAACCGGGACCTGCCTCGCCTCGTCGGTGTTAGCGTCCAACGACAGCAGGGCTTCGTTCGCGAGGCGTCCGAGACCCCGACGAAGCGTCCGGCGGAGGCGCTGCCGCTGTTCGGCGGTGGGCTTTCCGTTGACCGCCAGAAAGCCGACGAGACCGAGCCCCAACAGGAGGATCCCACCCCCAGCGGTCCGCAGCCCCTTCGACTCAGCTCGGCGGGATAGGCCGGCGGAGCGGGGTCGAAGCGGTCGGGCCAGAAACTCCTCGACGACCTTGCCGGCCTCCGCACTGAGCGCTTCGAAGCAGGCTCGCCCGATCTCTGCGGAGGCTGCCGCCGGAGACCCGAAGTAGCCCCGGTGGCGAGAGAGGGCCCGGAGTCGGACCCGCTTGCCGTTCAGCACTTCGAACTTCGGCAGCTCCCGATAGGTCTCGGAGACCAGGTCAGGGCGCAGGTGGAGCAGCAGGGAGGTCTCCCAGCCGGCGGCGTGCTCATCGCCGGTCAGCTCGGAGCT
>CAZDLH010000159.1:0-6165 GCA_964505925.1 uncultured Burkholderiales bacterium | reverse complement strand
GCAGCTCTAACTCCCCTTCACCCACCAGATATAGGTCGAGAGGGAGTCCGCCTCTAGCGAAGATGACATCACCGGCCCGGAGATCCTGGGGGGTTAGGATGGCCAAGAGTTGGCCTCTTTGGAAGGGGGATAGCGCTTTGAGGTTTCGGTTACACTTCATGACCGGCCAGAGATCGTTGAGTTTGTTCTGGGCAACGCGGCGAAGGAGAGCCGGCAGCTCGGTGTTGGAGATGAACTTTAGGAAGTCGACCCGGGAGACCTCTACGAGTTCGCAAGGGGTGTGGCTTTTCACAGTGGCCGAGCGAGGTTTTTCTAGGACGATAGCCATCTCCCCGCAGTAGTCGTAGCGGCGTAGGGTGCGCAAGAGGTTTTCTCCTCGGTAGACTCCGAGCTCCCCGCGGGCGACGAGATAGAACCGGTCCCCCCACTCCCCTTCGCTGATCAGTAGGGTGTCGGATTCGATCAGGCGGGTCCGGGCGATATGGAGAAACTCTAGGCTCTTCTCCAGAGGGCATTCGGCGAAGAGCTCAGCGTGGAGGAGAATGTCTAGAAGTTTCCAGGAGCGCTCTCCATCCTCTAGGCTCTCGGTTCTAGGGGCCAATATCAGGCTACTCTTGAGTCCGGTTGGAGCGATCTTCAGACGCTTCTCCCCTTCGAGAACCCCTTCTGAGATGTGGGTCAGGTACATCTTACGACGCACCTCTTCCGGGAGATCCGCTAACAGGGGAACGGGGGTGTGTATGGGGGGAATTCCAGCCTCGTGGAAGATCAGGTCTGCCTGCCAAGGGAAGTCCAGCAGTGAGTGCATTCGGGCCTCGGACATCACCCCTTGGCTATGCAGTTGGGAGTAGACCTCGGGGTCGTACAGGGTGTCGCAGGAGTAAGCGAAAGTCTGGCCCCGGTGCTCCACTTCGAACCCTAAGGTGGGCACCGGGTGGAAGGTGTACCAGAAGCGGAATCGCGCTCCTAGAATATTCACTCTAGAGTCCATGAGGACCGGCTGAAAATCGAACAGTTTTTCGAGTTCGTCCCGATCCAGGCTGATCAGACTGCGATACTTCCGGATGAAGCTCTCCATGACGGTGGGGGTGGTGTGGAGGCGAACCCTACCTTCCTCCATAATTTTCTGGAGGGTACCCGAATCGTGGTCTGCGTGGCAGTGGGTGAGCAGAATATCCTCGACTAATCGGGCATCGAGGTTCCGGACTTTCATCCATTCGGTGGTGTGGACAGGCGGATCGACCAGCAAGCCGCGACCATCGATCCAGATGATGAAGCCGGACGTTCGACTCTCGATGTCGAAGCCGTGGCCGGCTCCGAGTACGGTTATCCCGAAATCGGGAGGATCGAAGTCCGAGGTCCCATCGTAGGAGAATTTCGGGTTGGGAAGAGCGGCGAAACGTACCTCCTTCTCGCGCTCACCCCTCTTTAAGAGAACCCGGTCCCCGGGGAGTAGGGTGACCTCGACCCCATCTACGAATACCGACGAACCTTCGGGGCATGGGAGCGGCTCGATGAAATCGCTCAGCTTCAGTCTTCGACCTTCGACGGTTTTATAGAATCTGGCTTCGGCTTTCAGGTCAGGGAGACCAAAGGTGTGCGCTCCGTCGGGATACTCCCGTTCCAGCTTGAAGCTGCTGGGACCGAACACGGCTTCCCGTAAGAGGCGATAGACCGAGCGGGACTGCTCGGGGCGGCAGATGAACCGGAGCTTTCGGTTCTTCATGTAGTAGTTGTTGTAGAGCGGGAACTCCAGTTCGGCCTGGGTGAGCCCGTTTTGGATGTCGAACAGCGACTCTGGAAGGATGAAGACTGCGGGGACACCCGTGGGGCTCTCGAGAGTATCCTTGATAGTCTCAGGATAAGCCCCGAGCTGGGCTACAAAACCGCCCCACGCTACCAGGGTACCGCCGCGAGGGAGCTCTTCGACTATCCAGCGTTCCTCAGAAATCTCAACGACCTCTCTGGTGCTGGTCTACCCACCGGCCGAGGAGCTCTCGCTCTTCGGGAGTCATCCTGGTCAGGTTCCCCAGCGGCATAGCGTTGGAGTCCACAGTCTGTTCTTTGATCTTTTGGGCTAGTCCACGGATCTGGTCGGGGGTCTCGAGCAGCACTCCGTTGGGAGCCGTCGTGAGAGCGTAGCCGGGTTGATTCGGCTCGGAGGAGTGACAGGTTACGCAGCGGTTCGCCACCACGACCTGCACCTGGGAGAAGGCGATCCGCTCCTCGGCTTCCGCTCCTTCGGGCGGAGGTGGAGGAGCCGACGGTAGGGTCATCGCCACGGTGGTCGCGAAAGCCATCAGCACGGGAGCCCATATCCAGTGGGCGGGGTGGCCTCGCTCTGCGGTGATCTGGTGGTGGCGGATCCCTGCACCCACGATGAAGAGGAGCAGGATGATGACCCAGTTGTAGGCGTGGCTAAAGGTGTTGGCGTAGTGGTTCGAGATCATCGTGAAGATGACGGGGAAGGTCATATAGGAGTTGTGGACCGAGCGGATCTTCGCGTACTTCCCCTGGGAGTAGTCGGGCGTGTTTCCAGCTTGTACCGCTTCCAACATCCTCTGCTGGCCCGGGAGAATGCGGATCCAGACATTGGCCACCATCAGGGTTCCGAGAACCGCGCCGAAATGGATGAAGGCTGCTCGACCGGAGAACAGGTGGGTCAGTCCGTAAGCCAGCCCGACCATCCCTAGGATAGAGAGTGCGACCCCCGCATTCTCACTCTTTTTCCCGATGGTCTGCCAGAGCATGTCGTAGGCGAACCAGCTGCCGATCACGATGGCCAAAGAGGCCGCCACCGCCGTACCCAAAGATAGGTCGGCAACCTGGGAGTCGATGAGGTAGCTCCCCCCAGTGAAGTAGTAGACGATGGCCAACAGGAGCATTCCGCTGATCCAGGTGAAGGTGGCCTCCCATTTGAACCAGTGGAGCTTTTCGGGCATCTTCCCCGGCTGCATGAGCCGCTTCTCGACAAGGTAGTAGAAGCCGCCGTGGACCATAAACGTTTCGCCATCGACCCCTTCCCTCGGCTCCTTGGGGGGCTCGAATGAGTTGTCGAGCCAGACGAAATATAGGGAGCTGCCGATCCACCAGATGCCTGCGATGACGTGAAACCATCGCACGGCGAGGTTCGCCCATTCTAGAGCTGCTCCGCCCATGTTCTACCTCTCTTGCCTTCCGAGTCTGCTGCGCTGATCTGGAGTCCCGGGGGAGCTAACTGCCGCGGTAGGTCGAGTAGCCGAACGGGCTTAGCAGCAACGGTACATGATAGTGGCTGTCGGTCTCGTCCAACAGAAAAACGATGTTCACATAAGGGTAGAAACTTTTCACTCCCCGAGCTTGGAAGTAGTCGGACACCACGAACTCTAAGCGGTAGTGACCCTTGGAGAGTTCCACACCTTCGTCTACGAGATCCGGTATCCGACCGTCGCTATTGGTGGAGCCGCCTCCGATCTTTTTCCAATCGCCGTCTTCGAGGCGATCGAGGCGGACGATGACATCCTGGGCCGGCGTGCCGGAAGCGGTATCGAGAATATGGGTGGTGATGGCGCTCATTGTCGAATCAACTTCTCCAGTCTCAGTTTGATGATCTTGCCGAGCTCTTCGGCTACGGTGTGGATCTCTTGCTCGGGAGAGGCCTGAAGCCTCAACCTTACCTGCTCCAAGATCTCGGCTTTGCTCTTCCCGGTCGCGCAGATCAAGAAGAGATAGCCGAACTTCTCTTCGTACTTCTGCTGCACAGTTCTCAGCTGTTCGGCGGCTTCCTGGTTCCCGTCGGCAGCGGCGGCCTGCTCACCCCGGGACCAGCGCGAGTCCAGGGAGTCCCCCTTAGCCTTCTCGCCGATACGAGGATGCCCAGCCAGCGCCTCTAGGCAGTCTTGCGGGCCGAGCTTGGCCCACTCTCGGTGGCCGCTTTCAATGAGCTCTTCGGTAGAGGCGAAGGGACGAGCGGCCATCATAGCCGAGACCCACCGCTGGCTGTGACAGACGGCGAGAAAGGAAGCTTCAGCCTCCTCGGGCGGGAGATGGTTGAGCCTCTCCAGGCCCGGTTCGAAGTGCGGCCGTTCGAGGGACGTCCCGGCGTCGACCCCAGGGGAGGAGGCGGGGCGGGGCAGGAAGCGCCCCGACGGCCCGTGCGGATGGCTCTCCTCTTTGAAGACGCAGCGCCCCCTGAGGTAGGTCGCTCGGATTCGTCCTCTCCACCGACGCCCTTCGAACGGAGAGCCCGGGTGACGGTGGAAGCGGGGTAGCAGGTCCGACTCTCCCTCGGGGTCGAAAACCACGAAGTCGGCTTGGCGGCCAACGGCGAGGCTGCCCTTGAGGCCTTCGAGTCCGGCTATTCGCGCGGGGGCCGCGGCGAGCCACTCGGCTAGAACCTCGAGGCCTAAGCCGCGCTGGGAGGCTCCGTGCCACACCGTGGACAGCATATAGCCGACCCCGGCGATCCCCCCCCACGAATCGAGGAAGCTAGGCGACTTTAGACCCGGCGGGCACGGTGAATGGTCCGAGGCCACGAGATCGATATCCCCGCTATGAAGAGTGCGCCAGAGGCTCTCCCGGTGGCTCGACTCTCGGATGGGGGGTGCGCACTTGAAACGGGTCTGCCCCTCTTCGATCTCCTCGGCGCAAAAAGTGAGGTAGTGGGGGCAGGTCTCGCTCGTCATCAGGCTCCGGTCCAAAGCGTCTGCTAAGGAGCCGCTCGAGAGGTGCACCACGTGCACCCGACAGCCGGTTTTGCGGGCTAGGCGGGCCAGCACGTCGATGGCTTCTCGCTCGGCCTGCAGAGGACGGCTGTCCAGCCAGCTCCGGTACTCCTGGGGCTGCGCCTCGGTGGGAGGTGCGCATAGCGCGCCTGGCCACTCGGCGTGAACCAAGAGCACAGCTCCTAGGGCTGCGCACCTTCGCATGGCGTCCTCGAGTTGCCCTTCGTCGAGGTTCTGAAACTCGGCGGTGCCCGGATCGGAGAGAAACGCTTTAAAACCCAGAACTCCGCACTCCCAGAGTTCGTCTAGTCGGTGGAGATGGTCGGGCACGGCTCCGCCCCAGAAGGCGACATCGCACCAGAGCTTCCCCCCGGTGGAGGCGAGCTTTTCGTGAAATGAGGCTGCATCGGTGGTGGAGGGAATGCAGTTGAGCGGCATGTCGACGACGGTGGTTAGGCCGCCGGCTACGGCCGCGCGAGTCCCGCTCTCCCAGCCCTCCCACTCGGTTCGGCCCGGTTCGTTGAAGTGGACGTGCAGGTCGATCAGCCCAGGGAGAACCGCCAGGTCACCGAGATCGGTGAGAGGGAGATCGGGCAGAGGGTCGGACGGCGAATAGTGCTCGGCGATGAGCCCGTTCTCGACGAGGAAAGTGAGTGGGGAGACCCGATCTTCGAAGACGGCGCGTTGGGTACGATAGAGGGCAGCTTGGGACATGGCACGTCGGTTTCGGTTTCCGACCCTCGATCGCCTTGTGGCCGAAGCGGGAAGTTCAAAACCCCCGAGCGGTTCTGCGCTGTTGGAGAGGAGGGGACCGGAAGGGCTTTGAAGCCGACCGCTGTGACTCGCAAACCTTCGAAGGTTCTCTCCGCTGAAGGACAGTACTGCCTGCTGACGACCTTCGGCAAGGACGGTCGTTCGGTGTCCACCATCGTCTGGTACGCAGTGGATAAGGAGACGGTCTGGGTGGCTACGCGTTCGGAGACCGGGAAGGTGAAGCGGATCCGTAACGGGTCCGAGGTCGATGTGGCCCAGTGCGACTCGATAGGGCATCCGAAAGGGCCGCCGGCGAGACTTCGGGCTACCGTGCTGGAGAGCTCCGAGCGCGGAAGAAGAGCTCTACTAAAGAAGTACGGCTTGAAGAAGCGGCTTATGGATTGGGCGCTTCGGTTCAGCAAGCGAGGCGATGAGGTCTTCCTCAAGCTCGAGGCGCGGGAGTAAGGCGAAAGTCACAGACGCCAACGTCCGTTCACCCGTGGCGATGCGACCTCGGGGAGCAGCCCTACGAAGCTCTCGACGTAGTACAGGCCGGTCTCGGGGTCTTTGCGCAAGGTCACCTGGCGCGGGCTGTCGGCACCGCTGCAAGCCAGGACCGCCCGGGCCTGGCCGGCTTGCTCGTCGACCTTCAGGACGAGTAGGTCGAGGCGATAGTTGGCCGGATCGACGTCGTAGCCGTTACTCGGAC
>CAZDLH010000158.1:3869-6185 GCA_964505925.1 uncultured Burkholderiales bacterium | reverse complement strand
CCCCCGACGAAGACCTGTGGAACGGACCGCCGGCCGTTCGCTCTCTCGGCCATCTTCGCTCGCCCTTCTTCGTCGCCGTCGAGGGTGTATTCCGTGTACTGATATCCTTTACGATCGAGCAGCCCTTTTGCCCGCTGACAGTAAGGGCAGCTGGACCAAGTGTAGATCTCGATAAGTTTCTGAGTCATTATTTGACCTCCTTAAGGTTTTCATTGCGTTCGCACCCACCAACCGATTCCCTGGGCTCACACCGGACCCCAAGGGGCGACGCTGAATAAAACAGAGAATCTCGAGCGACTTTTCGCCCCAGAGACAGGAATCTCTTCGGTTCCTACATAACAGTAGCGGCACCTATCACTCTGGAGGCTCCCTTCCATGAAAGAATCGAGTTTCGAGCTAGCCTCACGTCTTCGGTCCGAAGCCGAAGCTTTAGAGGAGCTCTTTCTCAATCAGAGTGAACCTCACACCTTCCGCACTCGGCAGCAAGAAGAGACGCGTCTCGAAGATCTCCTGAATCTAGCCCAAGACCGCCTGGCTTCCCTGAGGCTTGAAGCGCTCCAAGAGTCCATGGACGACGTGGAAGAGATCCTTCAGACACTGCGCAGCGATGAGGCTCAACGCCAGAAGACCGGTCGGCCCGTCTCGCTCATTCAGTCCTTTGTAGCGATCGCGGAATCGGAAAAGGTTAGGCTCCACCATATCATTACCGCAGCCGTCCGAGCTGAAGAGGACAGTCGACGCCTTCGCCAGCGCGAGCGTGCGACACCGGTACCGGTCCGACGCACGGAACCCACCGTGGAAGCGCAACCGGCAGTACGAAAGAAGAAAAGGAAGACGGTCGCGAAGCCCGCGGACGTCTAGCGCGCCGAGCCCTCGTAGGTTCCCTCAATCAGGAGGGATGCCCAGAAACCTTGAGGAAGCCGCCGTTTCCGTCCGTGGGAGAATTTCGGGACGGAGCCACCTAGTTTGGGGTCTTGCGGTGAGAACTACTCGGACGGGGCGATGCCCTCTATATGTCTGAGCCTAAAGATCGACACGTTCTCCGCCAACTTAAAAGGCGAGCGGAGCAACTCGAGAACTTGGCTTTGGAAGCTGGGTCCAAGAGTTCCTTTCAGCTCAATGGGGCTGAAGAGGAAGAGCTTCGGGCCTTAGTTCGGGTTGTCGAGACACGCTTAGACCGTATCAGGCTAGCCAACGTCCGGGCGAGGCTCGATGACGTAGAGCAGATCCTTCGCGAACTGAAAACCGATCTGGATACCCGTCGAGAAGTCGGCCGACCTACCAGGATCATTGAAGCGATGGTCTGGGAGGCCGAGAAGGAGCGAGGTCGGGTCTTGGCCAGCTTCGCCCAAGTCACCCAGACGAACAGTCGCTACTTCGCTTTCCACCACACTCAAGAGTTCAGCCTCCGGGACGGACCGTCGGCGCAGCAGTTCGACGTAAGCCGATACTTCGAGGGCCTAGACCTCAGCTACTCCCACGAAGCCGAATCCGCCCTGCGCTCCACCGAGCAGTACGGGCGGTGGGAGCCACCCAAAGTAGTGAGACGGCGCCGCCGCTCCCTCGCCTATGGACCCAGCTCCGAGGAGCTGACTGCGGTGCCCCCGTCGGGTCACTCGGCTCCCTCCCGAGAGCCGATAGCTCTGGAGCTGGCCGAACTCGAAGCTCACGCACTACTCACAGCAGACGACGAGCTCGCCGGGCTCGATATTGTCGAGCTCGGAGAAAAAGAGCTGACCGAGCTCGAACTCGACCTTCAGGAGAGCTGGTCGGACGATGACCTCGAGGATGACGGCGAGGAGCTCGCAGAACTCGACCTCGACCTCGATGACGATGACGAGGAGCTAGCAGAGCTCGAGCTCGACCTCGACGAGGATGAAGACGAAGAGCTCGCAGAACTCGAGCTCGATGACGATGACGAGGAGCTCGCAGAGCTCGAGCTGGACCTCGATGAGGAGGACGACGAAGAGCTCGCTGAACTCGACCTCGACCTCGATGAGGACGACGACGAAGACCTCGCAGAACTCGAGCTCGACCTCGACCTCGATGAGGATGGGGACGACGACGAAGAGCTCGCAGAACTCGAGCTCGACCTCGACGAGGACGACGACGAAGAGCTAGCAGAACTCGACCTCGACCTCGATGAGGACGAAGACGAGGAGCTAGCAGAACTCGACTTCGACGCGGACGACGATGAAGAGCTAGCAGAACTTGAACTGGACCTCGATGAGGATGATTACGAAGACGAGGAGCTAGCAGAACTCGACCTCGACGAGGACGACGACGAGGAGCTCGCTGAACTCGACCTGGACCTCG
>CAZDLH010000158.1:0-3769 GCA_964505925.1 uncultured Burkholderiales bacterium | reverse complement strand
GGACGACGACGAGGAGCTTGCTGAACTCGACCTCGAACTCGATGAGGACGACGACGAAGAGCTAGAAGAGCTCGAACTCGACCTCGATGAGGACGACGACGGGGTAGACCTCGCCGCTCTGGAGGCCGAGCTCCTATCGGACAGCTTCCTCGACGAGTTGGACGAAGAAGAGCTAGCCGCACTCGAGGAGGACAGCGTCGAGCCGCTACCGCTCGCCCCCGAAGCGAACGAGGCGAACGAGGCGGACGAAGTCACTCTCGCCGATCTCGATGCAGAGCTCCTCTCGGCCGACGTACTCGGTGAGCTGACCAAAGAAGAGCTGGCCGCTTTAGCCGAAGACAGCCTAGAAGATGACGAAGAGGTAGACCTAGCCGCCTTAGAGGCTGAGCTTCTCTCTGCGGATGTACTCGACGATCTCAGCGACGAAGAGTTGGCAGCGCTAGCAGAAGACAGCGCCGAAACCCTCCCTGCCGTCGAGGAGTCCGAGCCCGATGGGGCCGAGCTGGCCGCGCTCGAAGAGGAGCTCCTATCGGCCGATGTGCTCGAAGACCTCGCCCCAGAAGAGTCGGCGGCCATAGAAGCCGACGAGCTGTCGCCGGAGCCTCAGTCCTTCGAAGAAAAGCCTGACCCCGAGAGCGCCGTCAGTAGTGAGACCGAACCGTCCGCAGCCCTCGAGGAAGCGCTTTTCGGCCCTGAAGAAGAGCCGATGGAGGCCGCCGAGCTCACTACAGAGCTCGAGGAGCCCATCGAAGAGCCCGCCGCTCCAGAGCCCCCCCGGGAGGAGCTGCTGGGCCCCGAGGAGGGTGAACTCCTGGGCACCCCGAGCGTCGAGGACCCCATCGACGACCTTTTCTCTGGGCCTGCCCCCTTGGACCCCATCGATGACGACTTCTTCAGCGGTCCCAGCCTAGCAGAGGAGCCGTCCGCAGTCGGTCCGGGCCCAGCGGAACTAGAAGCGGCCACCGCCTCAGCCGAGGAAGAGGAGGCCGACGAACTCCTCGAAGATCTCGCAGCCCCGCTCGAAGAAGAGCCGGAGACCTTAGAGACTCCCACCCGGGAGTACCGCTCCACCATCTTGGCTGCCCTGCGACAGGTGAAGACCCAAGAGGACGAATCGGCCACTCGAGCCGACGTACTTTCGGTTCTAGAGAAGGCTGTGCCGAAAGAGATGCGCAGCGGGGTCGCCGAAAGGCGCAGACTGGTCCGACTCTCCTGCGAGTACGAGGTGAACTGCTACCAAGGGAATCAGATCTTCCACGCCACCATTCGAGACATATCGCTCGGCGGTATGAAGATCGAGGTCTCCCGGGAACTCGAAGCGATGTCGCTTCTAGAGATCAGCAACCCTAACCGGACCGAGGATGATGCCGATGAGCGGATCACCGCCCAGGTCCGATGGTATCGGGTGAACCCCAGCGGAGTGGCCGAAGCGGGGCTGCAGTTCGTGGATCCCCCAGACGTCCTGGGCCGCTCCTGGATCGTTTCGCTACTCAACCGGGTCGGAATGCAAAGCCAGGTCTTCAACCAGCGCAAGTACACCCGCGCGGTCGCCGACTTCGATGTCGAACTAGAAGACTCGGAAGGCGAGCTGCACTGGGCCCGCTGCCTCGACCTCGGCCTGGGGGGTGCCCTGGTGCTGGTCCCGCTGGAGTCCGACCTTCGAGAGGGCGATGAAGTGCTCTTTCGCTCACACTCCTTCGGTGTTCACGGCCTTCTCGAAGCGCCATCTAAAGTGGTCAAACTGAAGAGCCAAGACGGTGAATCGGGCACTTACGCTCTAGAGTTCGGAGGCCTAAGCCCGGAGATGACCAAGCTCCTCGGCCGTTATATCGTAGACCTCCTGAAGCTCGGCCGAGGTACTCGGGAGCGGTGAAACAGCGCAGGAAGCTGACCGTCGCCCCGGCGGTCGGGCTCAGCTTTCTCTTCGCCGGGCTGCTCTTGATCCTCGGCTGCCAACGGACACCCGAGCCCCAGACCCCCTCCACTCCTGGCGAGTACCGGCGGGTCGTCTCCCTAATCCCCAGCGCCACCGAGCTGCTCTACGAGCTCGACCTCGGCGACCGCTTGGTGGCGGTGACCTCCAACGACCACTATCCTCCGGAAGTGGAGTCTCTACCGAAGGTTGGGGACCAGACCGTCGATCTCGAACTCGTCATCGAGCTTCAACCCGACCTCGTAATCCTCGACACCTCCTTCAACCGTGACGCTGCGAAGCTTAGGTCTTTAGGCCTTGAACTGCTAGAGCTGAAGTCGGACCGCCTGGACGATATCTCGACCAACCTCCGACTGCTCGGCGAGGTCTTCGATCATCGTGAAGCCGCCGCTGAGGCTATCGAACGCTTCGAGAGCTCCCTCGCCGAACTCCCCACCCTACCCGAACAGCCCACCGTCTTTCTGGAAGTGTGGAGCAGCCCTTTGATGAGTGCCGGCAGCGACACCTACCTCAACGATCTGCTCGAGCTGATCGGAGCCAAGAATATCTACCTGGACACCTCGGGCTATTTCACCGTCGAACCGGAGAGCTTCCTCGAACGACTCCCCCAAGTCGTGATCTTGACGCAGTCGCACTCCGAGCAGCACTCCCAAGCCCAACGCCTGTCCCAACGGGTGGGGCATCAGACCGTGATCATCGACTCGGTACCCAGCGAACTGACCAGGCCCAGCACCAGATCTGTGGCCGCCCTTCGAGGTCTAGCCGAGCGCATCGAAGAGGCTCTGGACCAGCCGCAGCCCTAAACCAGAGCCTCCCGAAAACCGGAGAGATTGACTCTTGTTAACTTGTTTGTTACATTCTGAGAAACGAAAAGGTTTGTTGCACCCTGGGTTCGAGGGGCAGCAGAGGGTTAGGGGTCGAACCGCCCCTGGCCCGCTATGCGGCGAAGAGCGCCGCAGGAGAGGAGGTGGACGTCATTTGTAGCGAACGAATGTCCACCCTCGGAGGGGTGGATTCCTAAGGATCCTCCGACAGCAGGCGGCCGAAAGGCCGCCTGTCTGCTTAGTTCACCCTCCTTTCTCCGTATCGAACATCGATTTCTATACCCTGGGAGGTCCTCACAGTGAGCAGCTTGAGCCCTACTGAGATCCAAGATTTTCTAGATCGAAAGGACCGTTGGGCGGCCTTTACCACCATCGGTCCTGACGGCTTTCCCCATTCGGTGCCGATGGGCTATTTCCGAAACGGCGACACGTTGGTCCTAGGCTGCCGCGATGGAACCCAGAAGGTGAAGAATCTAGAGCGGAATCCTAACTGCTCCCTCTTATGGGAAAACGGCAGAGACGCCGACGAAATGATCGCGGTCATGTTCCAGGGAACCGCCCGGGTGATCCGCGACGATGAGGCCCGCTGGGCGCTCAAGGCTGAAGCGTGCCGCCAAAGAGGCGAAGCCATCCCCAAGAACCTGGCCCCCGGCGCCGTCTACATCGTACTGAACCCGACGCGAACCCTCAGCTGGCGGATCCCGCGACGGGGCCGTTGAGCGGGGGGTTGCCCGCCAGCGGCTCGCCTATTCGCCTTCGAACGAAGTGAAAATCCCTTCGGTCTGCTCGTAGATGAGCCCGAAGGGCGAGCCCTGGATCGGCTCGACATCGATGGTCAGCTCGCTACCGTCCCCACCGTCGACCGTCAGATAGTTCACCGACCACGGTAGGAGTTTCGATGAGGCGTTGCTTCGCCCCCGGGTTAGGGCTCGGGTTCTGGGTCCTACCAGATCCCCTGCAGCGTAGGTACCGTCGGTACGAAAACCGCTAGGATAGCGGTAGATAGCCGGCA
>CAZDLH010000157.1:0-6199 GCA_964505925.1 uncultured Burkholderiales bacterium | reverse complement strand
AGTTTGAACCAGAGCTCGTAGGCTTGGTGGATGATGATGAACAGCATCTCGTCGTGGTGCGGTGGGGTGGAGTGGAGCCGCTGAAGCTTGAGCAGCTCAGGCACCATGAGATATTCACCGTAAGTAAACCCGTCTTGTGTCCGCGGTACGGATGGCATTTCTGACATGGGTCGACCATACCACGCACGGACCCTTATGCAAACCTGACGACGCCTTCGATAACTAGGAGCCCGGCCCTGGGGCAGGGAATCAGGGGCACGGTGAGGCGGAGGTATGACCTGGGAGCCTCGGAGGAGTGCAGTTTGAGCAAGATTCGGGTGGACCTAGCCCTGGTGGAGCGCGGTCTAGTGGAGAGCCGCGAACGAGCTCAGATCTTGGTGATGGCCGGGCAGGTCTTCGCCGACGGGCAGAAGGTAGTGAAGCCGGCGAGCCTCGTGAAGGCGGAGGCCGCGTTAGAGGTTCGCGGGGCGGAGCACCCCTACGTCTCCCGGGGCGGCCTGAAGCTCGAAGCGGCCCTCGATGAGTTCGCCATCGAGGTCCGAGGGTTTCGCTGTCTCGATCTCGGAGCGAGCACCGGGGGGTTCACCGATCTTTTGCTCCAACGGGGGGCCTCGGCGGTGACCGCTGTGGATGTGGGGCGCGGACAGCTCCACTGGAAGCTGAGAAACGATCCGCGGGTGACCGTCCTGGAGAAGACCAACGCGCGCTACCTGGAGCTCGCCCAGTTTTCCGAGCCCTTCGACCTGGCCACCGGCGACCTTTCGTTCATCGGCTTGAATCTGATCTTGCCGGTCGCCTTCTCACTTTTGAAGCCCGCGGGGCAGGCGATCTTTTTGATCAAGCCGCAGTTCGAAGCCGGTCGGGCTCAGGTGGGGCGTAAGGGGGTAGTGCGAAAGGCGGAGGTTCACCGGGAGGTGCTCCATCGGGTTCTCTCCTCTAACTACGGGAGCGCGTACCTACGTCCCGTGGGGCTCTGTCCGAGCCCCATCAAAGGGCCCGCGGGGAATATCGAGTACCTAGTTTACTACGCGCCTGGGGCCGAGCGGGCTAGGTTTGATGCCGAACGGGCAGTGGAACGAGCAATAGAGAGGGTCCGAGTCGAGCTGGAGTGAGTTCGGCCGGAGTTCTCGCACCGGCGTCGAGCCCTCGTACGGGACGCCAACCGGCTGGTCGAACAGCCGAGGTCCGACCGGGATACCGGTCGTGAGTAAGGAGCCATCCAATTGAACCAGAACGCTCGAATCGGCGCCATGACCTTGCTTCTACTCGGGTGTCTCTGGCTAGCCCAGAGTTTCTCGGGGCTCGAGGTCCTAGGAGGATCCAGCCAGTTGGGTCTGATCTTTACTCAGGTGCACGGCCTGCGGGCCGGCGATCCGGTGACCATAGGCGGGGTTCAAGCGGGACGGGTGGTGGACATCGAGTTCGCTTCCGCCGACATTCAAGAGGGTCTCCTGCCGCTGACCGGCGGGATCCCCTTGGTCCAGGCCAACGTCGAGCTCGATGGGCGCAGCGTTCCCAAGGAGTCGACCTACACCGTGATGACCGACCTCAACGGGCGTCGATGGCTCGATATCACGGTGTCCCCCGGTGAAGAGACGATCGGCCCTAACGAGGTTTTCTTCGCGGAGTCGAGCGCGAGCCAAGACGACCAGCTGCAGCGGACCCTCCGGACCTTCACCCAGCTGTCCTCGGAAACCAAGGAGGTCCGCGAACTGCTGGCCGATCCCGATTTCCGCCTGCAGACCCGGGACGCCGCTTCGAACCTTCGGTTCTATAGTCGGGAGCTGGCCGGAGCGAGCGCCCGGGCCCCGGAGCAGCTCGAAGCGTTCGAGCGCCAACTGGACCAGCAAGAGGCGCTCCTTTACGCACGGCTGGCCGATTTCAGCGAGAACACAGCCCAGATCTCGGCTCGCATGAGAGAGATGACGCCGCAGCTGACCGAGAGCTTAGAGGGTTGGCGCAACCGGATGGAGCGCCAAGGGGAGAGGCTGAGCGCGGCGCTGCAGATGGCGGTCGTGCGAAGCGATGAGTATCGCGATCTCGCCGACCGCGCCATCGAGCGCGGACTCAACGAAGAGTCTTTGGAGCGCCTGACCATCGAGCTGCGGAGCTGGTCGCGTCGGATCGAAGAGTATCGGCTGGTGGCAGAGGATGTCCATACCATCACCAGCGACCCTCAGGTGCAAGACGAACTGAAGGCGCTGATCGGCAATATGTACGAGCGCAGCGCCCAGTTGAGAGCCCGGATCGCGGCGCTGGAAGCCTTGGCCGCCGCTAACCCTTGGCTGCGTCTGGATTCGGCCGACAGCCCCACCTCGACGGTTCCACGGGAGGGGGAGCAGTCCGGGGAGTCGCCGTCGAGCGCGCCGCAGTCTGAGTCCGACGGCGACGGCTCATCGCCGGGCACCGAGCCCGGGGGAGTGGCGCCGTAGCCCGGAGCGAGCCAAACTTTCTGGAGCGAGTACTACTGGGTGCGGCTAGACAGTCGCGCCGCCATGCCTGGCTCGTTCTTGCGCTGAGTCTGCTGCTGTTCGGCGGCAGCATCTACTACACCTCAGAGCACCTGGAGTTCCAGACCGATCGGGCCGACCTGATCGGCTCGAACGATGAGCTGTACGCCGACCAGGAAGCTTTTCTCCAGGAGTTTCCGACCGCCGACGACGTGGTGATCTTAGTCGAGGGCGGGACTTCGGCAAATCGTCAGGGCTACGTAGATCTGCTCGCCGAGCTGTTCGAAGAGTATCCGGACCGGTTCTACGCGGTTTTTCCTCGGCTGGAGCTGTCGTTCGTCTTCGACAGCGCCCTTCTGTTCTTAGCCGAAGACGAGCTCGAAGAGCTGGTGGTGGCCCTCGAGGAGGCTCAGCCGTTTCTGATCCAGTTGGCCTCAGGTCAGAGCCTGGAGCACCTGTTCCGGGGCTTCGGCTCCGAACCTGGGAGTCTCTCGAGCGACGACCTCCTGGACATGCTACCGTTGATGTCCCAAGTGGTGGAGGAGCTACGAAAGGCGGTGGACACCCGAGGCAGGGGCGACTACCGCTCCCCATGGGGGAGCCTTTTCAACCCCGAGGGGGAGTCGGAGCTGGTCGGAGCCCCGTCCGGCGACCTGTCCGAGGCGACCTTCTATCACACGCTGCAGGACGGGCGGGTCCACCTTCTCCTACTCCGGCTCCAGGATTCCGAGCCCGAGACCATAGGGCTGCTGCGCAAGCTCGTGGGCCAAGCCGGGAAGGCGTATCCCGACCTCTCCGTAGGGCTCACCGGCGAGTCGGTCCTGGAGTTCGACGAGATGATGAGCTCGGAGCGGGACTCCAATCGCTCGGCTGTGCTCTCTTTGATCCTGGTGAGCCTCCTCTTTGCTCTTGCTTTTCGTCAGCTCTGGAGACCCTTAGCGGCCATCGCAGCCCTGCTCTTGGGGGTGGGCTGGACGATGGGCTACACCACATTGGTGGTCGGGCATCTGAACCTTTTGACCATCACCTTCGCTACCATCTTGATCGGGTTGGGGACGGATTTCGGGATCCATATCCTGTTTCGATACGAAGAGGAGTACGCTAAGTGCGGCGATTCAGCGACCTCTTTGGACCTCGCCTTACAGGGGACGGGGGTCGACCTGACCATCGGAGCCCTGTCGACCGCGACCGCCTTCGCTGCCGTGGGATTCACTGACTTTAAGGGGATCTCGGAGATCGGGGTGATCGCTGGCGGCGGGATCGTCTTGTGCCTTCTGTCGACGCTGGTGGCGCTCCCCGCCATGATCTCTTTGATGGATCGCCACCGCGATCCGAGTCAGCTCTACGGGCTTTCGATGGGAAGCAGGATCGTGGTGGCCCAGACCGAACAGTGGCTCTTGAGCAAAGCGCCGTTCACCTTGATGGCGATGCTGCTGTTCATGATCGCAACCTTCCCCATCGTGCGGAGTGTGAATTTCGACTATAACCTCCTCCGGCTTCAAGATCCGACCTTGGAGTCGGTCATGACCGAACTCGAACTCATCGAAAAAGGCGGGAGAACGGTTCTCTTCGCCGTCGCGACGGCCGAGGATATGGCCGAGGCCGACGCCCTCTAAGTGCGCTTTGAGGAGCTCTCCACAGTGGCCCAGGTGGAGTCGATCAGCGAACTTTTCCCCCCCCGGACCCAGCGGAAGGTCCAGCTGCTCCGCAGGCTTCAAGAGATCATGGATGAGGTGCCGGAGGTAGTCCAGACCGAGTCGTCCGGCGAGGTCGGTTTGAAAGGGGCCCAGCTCAGAAGCCTGGGGGACGGTTTCATGGCCTTAGAGCAGCTCTTGGAGTCTTCCAAGGGGGACCTCGCCGAGCGTGGACCCGAGGCTCAACAGCAGTTCACCGAGTTCGAGGACCAGCTCCAGCGCCTCTTCGGTGAGCTCTCCGGGCTCGGCCCAGGTCCGATCGAGGACGGGCTTTTGAGCTTTCAAGCGAACTTTCTTCGGGATCTGTCTACCGTGATCCAGTTTCTTAAGGCCCAGGACCCGGACTCGCCACTGCTGCTCGAGGAGCTGCCGGAAAACCTCATGATTCGCTCTGTGGGAGAGACCGGCAAGCTGATGGTGCGGATCTATCCCAAGGAGAACGTTTGGGAGCGGGAGGCCTTAGATGCGTTCGTCCGAGAGGTTCGAGGCGCCGATCCCACCGCGGTCGGTGCGCCGGTTATGATCTGGCACCACACCGCCGTCCTCAAGCGAGCTTTCGAGACCAGCGCGCTCTACGCTTTGGCAGCGGTGACGGTGATGCTGTTGCTCTACTTTCGCTCGCTGCGGTGGACGCTGTTGGCGATGATGCCGCTGGGGTTGGGCATCTACCTGATGCTATACGCCATGGGAGCCGCCGATATCGCTTTCAATCCCGCCAACTTTATGGGCTTACCGCTGCTGCTGGGGATCGGGCTCGACTATGGGATTCACGCCCTTCACCGCATCAGGGATGAAGGGCGGCCCAATATTTTTAACTTCTCTACCGGTCCGGCGACGGCCCTGTCGGCTTTGACGACCATCTGCGGGTTCGGAACTCTGGCCTTGGGAGGCCATCAAGGCATTAGTAGTCTGGGCTTTGTGTTGGCCGTAGGGATCGGGGGGATCATGGTCTCGGCCTTGGTGGTGCTCCCTGCCCTGCTCACGGTCTGGCCGCCGCCGGAGCTGAGACAGAGCAAGAGCGAAGCCGGCTGAGTTCGTCGTTGGCCTAGGTCAAGGGGAGTAGAAGCTGAGCAGTTCGTGAGCTTCGAACAGCGCGCCCACGACCTCCTCACCGAAAGCGCCACCGACCTCATCTTGGATGAGGGCCAACGCTTCTGCTTGCGGGACGGCCGGGTCGTAGCTTCGGTGGGTCACGAGGTGATCGTAGAAGTCGGCTACGGCGACGAGCTGGGCAAGGAACGGAATGTCGGCGCCGCTGAGCCCCTGCGGAAAGCCTTGACCGTCCCACCGTTCGTGGTGGTGGAGAATGATGGGATGGACGGGCCACCGAGCCGGAGTGAGGTGCCGGTTCAGAGCGGCAGCACCGTCTTCGGGATGGCTCAAAAGCAGGGTGATGTTCTCTTCGGTGAGGTCGTCGTCGGCTTGGTCGAAGATATCTTCGGGGAGGCTCACTTTACCTAGATCGTGCAGCAGCCCCCCCAGCCGGGCGGCGAGCACCTGGTCCGGTTCGAGCTCCAAGGTTAAGGCTAGGCAGCGCGCCAGGTCGCCCACTCGTAAACTGTGCTCGTACAGTGCTGGAGGGAATCCGTTGAGGAGACGTAGCACGAGCTGCAGAAAGTCGCGCTCCAAGACCCCCAACTCCGGGTCCTCGAGCTCCCCGCTGTACTCCAACAGGATCGAAGCCAGCTTCTTTTGGTCCCGACCGACCGCCCGGGCGAGAGGGGTGATGCCGAAGAAGTCGGAGCGGTTCACCGGGGCTCCGTTGGCGAGCAGGAACAGTAGGACGGTCTCGTCCCCGGAGTCGATGGCCAGGTGCAAAGGGGTGGAGCCGTCCAGGTCGGCTTGGCCGAGATCGGCTCCGGCGCGGGTTAGAGCTTCGATCATCGGTCTGGAGCGCCTAGCTATAGCTAGATGCAGGGGCGTCTGTCCGAAGCGGTTGGTCGCATTTGGGCGAGCACCGTTCTGGAGGAGGCGCTCGACCTCCGCCAGATCTCCTTCGCCGACCTGAGCGTGGAGTCTGCTGTTTCCGTATCGGTCGGTGGCAAGCGTAGACAG
>CAZDLH010000156.1:0-6219 GCA_964505925.1 uncultured Burkholderiales bacterium | reverse complement strand
AGCTGGTGGACCTTTCGCTTCTCGAGGCCCCCGAGGCGAACGAGGTCGAGGCAGCGTGCGACCTCGGTGGCGATGGCTTTGTCCGGGGTCTTTCGACGCCGTAGACCGAACGCGATGTTCTCGTACACGTTCAGGTGCGGGAACAGGGCGTAGCTCTGGAACACGGTGTTCACGTTCCGTAGGTGGGGGGGAACACCGCTGACATCGATCCCGTCGATCTCGACGATGCCGCTATCGGGCTGTTCGAATCCGGCGATCAGCCTGAGAGTGGTGGTCTTACCGCACCCCGATGGGCCCAAAAGAGAAAAGAACTCACCGCGCTGGATCGAGAAGTCGAGCGCGTCCACGGCCTTCTGCCCGTTGAACAGCTTGCAGACCGAAGAGAAGCGGACGACCGACTGGGTCAGCTTTTCGTTCCTCGGCTGTGCTGCGTTGGGGGAGGGCCCGCTGCCGGTCGAGCCCGCTCGGCCATCAGGCGCCGTTGCCTTGGGGTACGCCAAGGGACGGTGAAGCCGGATGGAAGTGGGAGAGCAGCGGGGTACGACCGCTGTGCGGCTGAGTTCGCATCAGTTCGAGTGCGCTCTGCGTAATCATAAATCCACCTCCATAGAAAGCTTGGTGCGCTAACACCGTCTCAACGGAATTGAGAATTTCACTTTTGCTCCAAGAATCCTTTACCGATCACCGGTCTGTTCGAACTATTACAGGGAGCCAGAAATGAGAGAAGCCCCCGACGGGGACCGTCGAGGGCTTCCGATGCGACCGAAGCTTATAGTGGAGCGTTATCGACTTCGACCTGCAGGCCTTTGCCACGCAGGTAGCCAGCCACCTGCTGGCATTTATCCTTCTCGCCGCCGTAGCAGACGGCCCGTCCAGTGTGGTGAGCGGTGTGAACGATCGTCTCGGCTCGCTCCTGGGAGCATCCGGTAGACTTTTGGAGCCATAGCACGACTTTATCGTACGAGTTGTGGTTGTCGTTGTAGAGAATGACTTGCCAGGCACCTTGAGGTTTCTTGAACTCTTCAGTCCATTTTTTGAGCTGTTCGTCGATGTCGGGGATGGTTAAGGTTGCCACGCGGTGTCCTTTCGTTCATGGGAATAACTGTCTATCCTTATTTCACAGACCACGCGATCTTAAACCGCCAGCACGGCGAATCCGGGCCGCGGGCTCTACTTCGAGTTTCTAAAGAACTTTTCATTTGTCTCATGAAAGCGGAGGCGATCGAGGTCCGATGCAGTAGATCCTCCCATGCTTTTTCGTACAGCCTTTACCTTGCTCATATCTGTCGCTCTCGGTGCTCTGGTCGGGTGCGGGAGCAGCTCACCGGTCTTCGACCCCATCGTGGAAGAGCCCGAGACGGTCTATCGCATCGCAGTGTTGGCGCCCATCGAAGAGGGTCAAGTCGAGTTCGGACGGGGGATCCGTAACGGCGTTCTTCTAGCCGCAGCCGAGCACAACCGGAATCGAACCCCGTCTCAGCCGGTCTTCGAAGTGGTCACCTACGACGACCGCTCAGACCCGCAGACCGGCCTATCCCAGGCGGAGCGGATCCTCGATCTGCCGGGTCTCGTCGGAGTGGTGGGCACTTACAACTCCGGCGTGGCAAGAGCGGTCCTCCCGCTTTTCCACGCCCGGGGCATCCCCATGCTGAGCCCTGGGAACACCGACCCCACCCTGACGCTGGGGAGCGATCCGAGCAGCCCGGTCCGCCCGTACGGAAACTACTTTCGCATGGTCGTGCCCGATACGCTCCAGGGGCCGGCCCTCGCGCTTCACGCTCGAAGCCAGGGGTACGGCACTGCGGTGATCTTGAGTGAATCCCGAGAGGTGAGCCTCGGCTTGGCCCGAGCTTTCGAGGCTCGGTTCACCGCCGAAGGTGGCCGAGTTCTCGGTTTCGTTACGGCGCCGGCCGGCACCACGGACTACCGGTCCCTGTTGGAACAGTTCGACCTGGAAGAGGCTGAGATGCTCTTCTACGGGGGTGAAGTGCCGAACGCTTCTCTGGTCAAAAATGCAGCCCTCGCCTCAGGGTTCGAAGGCCCCTTGTACGGAGGGGATGGGGTAAAGAACAACAGCTATATTCAGGCCGTCGGTTCCGGGGCGGACGGGGATGTGGCGACCTCTCTCGGAGCGCCGGCCGAGCTGCTTCCTTCTGCCGCCGCCTTCCTGGAGTCGTACTCCGAGGCGGGCTTTTCCGACCCTCCCACCGACTTCGGCCCGTTCGCCTACGATGCGGCGCGGCTGTTGATGACGACCGCGGAGCTCGAGGGCGGACGGTACGAGGCGATGATCGAGCGGTTAGCCGCAGTGGACCGCGAAGGGATCACCGGGCGTTTAGCCTTCGACGCCTTCGGCGACACCCTGAACCGCATTTTGACCCTGAACGAAGTCGTGATGGGAGCCTTTTTACCGTCGACGGTGATCGACCTCAGCGAGCAGTAGTTCGGCCCGGGCTTTCCGAGCCCGGCGGTCGGGCTCGGTTCGGAGGCTCAGGAGGTTAAGGGGCGGGGCGGTTCCAGGCCGGCGCCATCACCACAAACCAGCGGGGAGTGGGATGGATCAGGTGGCCTCGGTCGTCGGTCTTAAGAGTCTTTAGGGTCACAGAGTCACCCACGTTGCCGCCGATCACATCCACCTCGCCGGGTCGGACATCGACCACCAGATCGGTGTGCGAGAAGTACCGACTGGGTTGGTAGTCGAAACTTACGCCGCCTTGTCGAGCGTAGCCCACCAGGTCGCCAACCTGAGGGGCTCGCTCTTCTAGACGGTAGCCCCAGTAGGTGGCGTCGGTCTGTCGGGCTTTGCGGGCGGTGATCGAGGCTCTGATGTAAGTGGCGTGGAGCGCAGAGTAAGAGAAGCGCTCTGCAAATCCGGCCTCATTATGGAGCCAGGAGATGAAGGCCGCCGACCACGGCGCCTCGGTGTCCTTGCCGGTGAAGTCGAGATCGGTTCCGATTTTCCAGTACTCGCCGACGCGCTGCCAAGCGCCCTCATCGGACTCCTTAAGACCGTCTTGCACCAGCCGGTCGTGGATGTCGATGGTCCGGCTGCCGAACCGTTTCCACTCGGCTCGGGCTATCTCCACGGCGGACTCGGAGGCCTGCTGTAGTTCGGTGAGCTCCGGTGAGAGGGCCGACGGTTGGGCCCAGACCGATCCGGAGAGGGTCGCTACCCATCCGATGATCAAGAGCAGTCTGACTAGGATTCGGATCATCAGGCTCCCTCCTGACTCAGTAAGGCAGCGAGGTCTCGACTGCGGATCGGCTTGGCGAGAAAGCCAACCATTCCGCTGCGAGCGGTAGCGGCTTTCGTCTCTTCGAGGTTATCGGCCGTGACCGCTACGATCGGGATGTCGAGTTTGAGCTCCTCTCGGATCTGCCGAGCTACTTCAAACCCGTCCATGCCCGGCATCCTCAGATCGAGTAGGACCAGATCGTAGCTGCGGTGACGAAGCTGGTCTAGCGCGGCCAGTCCGGAGTCGACGCAGGTCATATCCAGTTCGAGCTTCTCGGCGAGATGCTTTAGAACTCGGAGGTTGGTCTGATCGTCGTCGACCACCAGGATCCGTTGGAACGAGATGCCGGTGTCCGCTCGATGGCGGTCGCTGCAGGGGGTCACCCGCTGGGTCGAAAGCTCCAGAATCGCCGAACCCGGCTCGGCTCCGGGTCGCACCGAGATGGCCAGGTCCTGAAGGTGAAAACGCGCGATCTTCAGATCTAGGTCCGAGCGGTTCAGTTTGCGGTCGCTCTCTGGAAGCGTTCTCTGGAAGAGGGCGTAGAGGTCCGGGCCGCCTTCGGTGGGAGCCGGTGTGGGTTCGAATACGAATCGGACCGAAGACTCTCCACAGATGGTGCGCAGCCGCACCTCCCCCTTTTCGAGAGCCAAGTTCAGCAGCCGTCGGAGAGCGTTCCGGACCCTACCTTCATCCCAAGCGTAGGTCGGAGAGCTGCCGTGGGGGTGGTCGGCTATCGGCTCTATTATCGACCGACCCCGGGGGCGTCCCAGCTCCGGTCGGTCTAGACTCAAAGAGTGCAAGAAAGAGGCTACCTCTACCGCACGGGGGAGGTTGGGTCGCCCGTTCTGCAAGGCGGCCAGCTCTAGGAGGTCCTCGACGAGATGGGTCAACCGATGGGCGCTGCGCTGTAGGTCTGCGGCGAGTTCGCTCCAAGCGGTGTCCTGGAGGCAGTCCTTGAGGCGCTCCGAGAGGTTCCACAGCCCGTTGAGCGGAGTTCGCAGTTCGTGGTCGAGGGCCGCGGTGAGCTGGGCTATCCGCGCGGGAGGAGTAGGGGGATGAAAGACCGCTTCCGGGCGACGCATCTGGGCGAGCTGGGTCTCGAGGCAGTCCCGCAGGTCCTCTAAGGTCTGAAGGTCGCTGCGGTCCCATTGCCGGGGATGGCGATCGAGGACGCACAGGCTACCCAAGACCTCCCCGCTCTGGCTTCGAATGGGGACACCGAGGTAGGAGCAAAAACCCATCCCCACCAGCGCCGGGCTGCCGCAAAAGCGAGGGTCGCTGCGAGCGTCGACGACCTCTAACGGGGCTTTGGAGGCCACCACGAATCTACAGAAGGAATGGCTCAAGGGGGTTTCGCCTAGGCTCGCCCAAGGATCGGGAAGGCCCATGTAGCTTCTGAACAGCTGTCGGTCCGGGGTTACGACGGAGATCAGGGCCACCGGCGCATTCAAAGAACGGCTGCACAAACGAGTGAACCGGTCGAGTTCGGGGGATGAAGGTCCCGAAAGTAGTCCGCTATCTTGCAGCGCTGTCAGTCGCTTAGGATCACCGAGTGTTTGGGAGGGCGTCAATCACTTCTCCAGACATCGTCTCAAAAGACTTTTGGACGAACACAGAATTAGCCGATCCGGCGCCTTGTCGGACGTTTCGGACCACAATGCGGTAAGCCGTCCGAGTCCCTCACTCCAACGGCTTCGGTGTCTCCCATAGACACTCACCCTAACTCAAATATTGCACAAAAAGGGTGAAGATCTTGCTCTTTGGTTCGTATATACCACGAAGCAGATCTGCGAGTAGTATCTTGGATCGTAAAGACCCTAGGACACTCGATGAGGATGGCTTGGCCACCTTGAGGAACTGCTGTATCGCAAAGCTCTCGTTCAGGTCCTGTAAAGCCCGCTCTACTTTTGGCTCGTGTTCGAGTCTGGACCCAGAGCGGGCTTTTTCTGTGGGTCGGTCCCCCACCTCAGGGAAGGGGTGCCCGGTCGTTAGTTCCTGCGGTGGTCTGGTCTGGGTTGATGGCTGAAATGGCAGAGGATCAGGTGGCGGAAGTAGCGGTCCTCTTCGCGCCATCGGTCGAACGCGCACTGGACGGCCGTGGGATCGCTTTCGACGGCGGCCGATCCGAGGTCGGCTAAGAGCCGGTCTCCGTTCTTCTTATGCTGCTCGAGAAGCCGACCCAATAGCCGCTCCATCGCGTGCTGATCGGAGCGCACTTCCTGGCTGAGGACATCGAGCAGGCCGGGGAGCTCATCGTCGCCTCCGGCTACTCCGAGAGCCAGTTCACGGCAGAGCTGCTCGACTAGCCTCGGATACAGCTGATACATCATCTCGAGCATCAGTCTAGCTGGCGAATGCTGGTGCGCACCTGATCTAGATCAGCTGCTAGGAAAGTCCCGGCGTCTATGGTTAGGTCATGAACGAGCCCAGACTGTATTACGACGACCAGACGCCCCGCTGGTTCGCTTGGTTTACCATCTTTTGGGGGATCGTCGGGATGGCGGCAGGCCTCTTGGCCGCTCTGCAGCTAGCGTCCCACTACTTCAACTTCGAGAACCCGTACATCACCTTCGGAAGGCTTCGACCGCTCCACACCAATGTGGTGATCTTCGCCTTCGCGGGGAACGCGATCTTTTGCGGGGTCTACCATTCGACTCAGCGGCTGTGCCAGACGCGGATGGCCTCGGATCTCCTGTCGAAGATCCACTTGTGGGGCTGGCAGCTGGTCATCGCTATTCACGGCGTGTTCTTGCTACTCGGCTACACCGACGCAAAGGAGTACGCCGAACCGGTCTGGACGCTGGATATCCTGATCGCCTTGATCTGGGTGATCTTCGGAGTGAACTTCGCTCTGACCTTAGCTCGCCGTAAGGTGAAGCATCTGTACGTTGCGCTCTGGTTCTATCTGGCGACCATCATCACTATCGCGGTACTGCACATCATCAACAACCTGGCGGTACCGGTCTCCCTGACCAAGTCGTAC
>CAZDLH010000155.1:0-6225 GCA_964505925.1 uncultured Burkholderiales bacterium | reverse complement strand
AACGGCAAAGGCCGGCCCATAGCGCCAGACCGCGGGCTCGAGCGGAGCCGAGGTCGCGGTCTCGCGCCGGGGGCGCCAGCTGGCCCAGCGCGGCTCGGAGAGCACCAGGCTGGACTCGCTGCGCTCGAGCCGGTCGCCGGGCTGTCCCCACCGGATCGCCGTCAGCTCGACCGCCTCGGAGCAGCCTCGCCAATGCCCCACCGCCGTCTCGAAGGCTTCGAGCTCCAGGCGGTCCCGGCGAAAGCTCCGGCCGGCGAACAGGTGCACCACGGCCACCTCCGGCGCCTGGGGCTCCCCAGCTCCGGCTAGGCGAACCGCGTGCCCACGCCGGGCCAGCTCGGCGGCCAGCGACAGACCGGCCGGCCCGTCCCCCCGCACCAGAAACCTCATCGCGGGCGCCAGGGGCGACCCCGCCGTAGGGCTCCGGCCTCCGGCGTGGCCAACGTCATCTCTCGCTTGCCGCCCCAGCCCGGCGCCACGGCCACCGACAGGCCCGCGCGGTGCATCGCACGACGGGCGGCCGTACTTGCGCCGTAGGTGGCCAGCGCCCCGTCAAGAGCCAGCGCCCGCAGAGCCCAACGGAAGACCTCCTCGCCCCAGCAGTCCGGCGAGACCCGGGGGCCGAAGGGGTCGTGGTAGTAGGCTTGCGCCTCTTTGATCTCCGGGTCGGCCTGCTGCCACTCGAAGGGGCGCAGGTAGAGGGTGCAGCCGTCCACGGTCAACGGTTCGTCCGGGGTCAACCCCCTCCACTCCGACGGCACCTCCCAAAGCTCCGCCGGGAGAAGCTCGGACTCGAAGACCTCGTAGCGCAGCCTCTTACCGGCTCGCCGGGCTGCTTCTGCCGTCACCGCAAAGTTCAGCCCGGTCCCGAAGCCGAGCTCCAGCACCCGCCACTCCGGCTCGGGCACCTCGAGCAGTCCGCTGCCCTCCAAGAAGACATGGCCAGACTCCGAGCGCGCCCCCCGGAGCGAGCGGTAGGAGGCTCCGTGCCCCGGATGGAGATAGGTCCAGGAGCCGTCGTCGGTGCGCACTCGGCGAAGCTCCCCCGCCCCGCCCTCTCCCCGGCCTTCGGACACCTCGCGGTCGCGAGCACCCACCGGCTACGCTGCTTCCATCGCCGCAGCGCGACGACGCCACATCTTAAAGGCCTCGGCCGGGAGCAGGACGCCAGGCACCAGCACCAGGGTGATAAAAACCACGCTGCCCAGGTCCGGGGCCACCAGGTGGAACAGGCTGGCCGCAGGCTCGAAGAAGAGCAGGCCCAGCGTCAAAAGCCAGGAGAAGAAGGCCGCCGCCGGCACCCAAGGGTTGTTCCAAGTTGTGCGCCGAAACAGGCTCTGCTCGATATCGAGAAAGTTCACAGAGTTTATCAGGCGAGCGGTGACCAGGGCGTAGAAGGCGGTGCTGCGGGCGTACTCGGGGGAATCGCTGCGAAAAGTCCAGATCCCGCCTGCGTACAAGACGTCGAGCACGAACAAAAAGATCCCGGCCAGCACCAGTCCGCTGGCGCAGACCAGACCCCAGATCTTAGAGTCGAGGATGGGCGACTCCGGGTCTCTGGGCGGATGCTTCATCAGCTCTTTGGTGCTCTTGCCCAGCGCGAAGGCCACCGCAGGGGGGCCGTCGGTCACCAGGTTCATCCACAAGATCTGAGCCGCCAACAGCGGCAGCAGGATCTCGCCGTCGAAGCGCAGCCCGAAGAAGCCTGCCAACAGCGTGCCCAGAAACATCGCGGTCACCACCCCGAAGTTCCCCGAGAAGAGAAAGGCGATGAAGCGCTGGACGTTGGCGAACACCGAGCGCCCCTCTTCGATCGCCGCCACGATGGTGGCAAAGTTGTCGTCGGAGAGCACGATATCGCTGGCTTCGACCGCCACCGCCGTGCCCGACTCCCCCATGGCGACCCCCACGTGCACCCGCTTGAGAGCCGGCGCGTCGTTCACCCCGTCTCCGGTCATAGCCACCACTTCGCCGCGCTCGATCAGGTGGGTCACCAGCTTCAGTTTCTGCTCCGGCGCCACTCGGGCCCACACCTGCTGCTCCCCTACCAGCTCGCCGAGCTCCTCGTCGGAGAGCGCGAGCGCCTCCCGTCCGGTGGTGGGCGGGATGTCCCCGTCGCAGAGCCCCACCTGCCGGGCGATGGCCGCCGCTGTGGCCGGGTGATCGCCGGTCATCATCACCACCCGAATACCGGCTTCCCGGCAGAGCCCGATGGCTTCGGGAACCTCCTGCCGGGGCGGGTCCCAAAACGCCGCCAGGCCCAGAAATTCTAACTGCTGCTCACCCTCATCGACCGACTCGGGCGCCTCGACTCGCCGGGCGAAAGCCAGAGTTCTCAAGGCCTGCTCGGCGAACTCGTTCTCCTGGGCGGCCAGCTCCTCGCGGTCTGCGTCCCCGAGGGCCTTGGTCTGACCCGAAGCGTCCAGCCGATGGGTGCACAGCTCCAGCACCGACTGCAGGCTCCCCTTGCAGTAGAGCGTGCGGCTCCCCTGGACCTCCCGCAGGTGACTCACCCGAGCTCTGTCCGAAGAGAACGGGATGTCGTCGACCTTGGGGCGCTCCCGGCGCAGGCCGCGCCAGTCGAGGCCCACCTTCTCGGCTAGAATGAGTAGCCCGGCGTCCATGGGATCGCCCACCGACTCCACCCCTCGCTCGGTCTGCTCGAGGTGGGCGCTATTGGCCAGCACCGAACACTCCAGGAGCGCTCGCAGGCCGGCGTCCCCCTCCTCTAAAAGCGAGTCCGTATCAGCGCTCTGCACGGACCCGTCGTTGGCCACCCGTTTCACCGTCATCTGGTTCACCGTTAGCGTGCCGGTCTTATCGGTCACGATGGTGGTGACCGAACCGAGCGTCTCCACCGCCGCCATGCGCCGAGCCACGGCCTTTCGCTTGAGCAGGCGCCGGGCCCCCGCCGAGAGGCTGATAGTGAGCACCGCCGGCAGCCCTTCCGGCACCGCCGCGACCGCCAAGGCCACCGAGAACATGGCCACTCGCGCTAAGGTCGACGGCTCAGCGTTCCCCTCGACCATGAGAACGGTGGCGGCGATCACCACCGTCAGAACCAGAATGCCCCAACCGATCTGGCGCCCCAGGCGATCCAAGCGTCGCTCCAGCGGGGTGGCCTCCGAAGTGGTGGTCCCCAATGAGGTGGCGATGGCGCCTAGCGCGGTCTGCTGGCCGGTCCCCACCACCAGCGCGACCCCCTCGCCTCCGCTCACCGTGCTTCCCGCGTGGAGCATACAGGTGCGAGCGTCGATGGTGGCGTCCGGTTCGACCGGCCCGACCGACTTATTCACCGGAACCGACTCGCCGGTGAGCATGCTCTCGTTCACCATCAGGTGACTCGCCTGAAACAGTACGGCGTCGGCCGGGATCTGGTCCCCTTCGCCCACTTCGATCACATCGCCCGGCACCAAGCGGTCCTGGTCGAGATTGACCACGCCTCCATCGCGCAAGACCTTAGCCTTGGTGGTAGTCGTGCGCTGAAGCTCCTCGATGGCCCGCTCAGCGCTGTACTCCTGGACGAAGCCTAAGACCGCGTTAGCGATCACGATGGCCAGGATCACCAGAGCGTCCGAGGGCACTCCTTCGGCCCCCTCCACATACCAAGCCAGCACCGCAACCCCGACGGCCACCAAAAGAATGGCCACCATCAGGTCTTGGAACTGCCGCAGCAGGATCTTCCAGGGCGAGATCGGGTCCCCCAGCTGGAGTACATTGGGTCCGTACCGCTCCAGACGGCTTTGGGCTTCCGCGTCGCTTAGACCTTGATCCCGATCCGCTTGCAGCGCTTCGAGAAGCTGCTCTATGCTCTGACTGTGGGGGTTTTCGGGCCGCTCGCTGCTCATCATATTAAGCTAGTGCTCCTACCTAGTCTTTTTCTGCCCTACGAGCTTTGAGAGGGCCCGCATCGAGCCCTCTCTTCTCAAAAGGCAAGACGGCCCTCCCACGCCTCAAAAAATGAATAGAGCCCGGAAGCCGCATGGCCCCGGGCCCTCGTCTCCAGCGCCTAGCTATCGAGATAGCCTAAGATGTGAGGGGTGTAGAGCGAGTTCACCTCGGCGATCCGCTCCCTTATCGAAGCCAAGCTCGCCCCCGTCCGCAGCGATCCGGCGTGATATTCGAAGAACTGCTGCACCGGAAAGGTCTCCCACAGGTTCTCGCTCTTTTGGTAGAAGTCCAACACCCCCTGGACCGTCCCGCCATCGAGGCCTCCTCCCACGGCCAGCGCGAGGACCGCTTGGCGACGGACAGCCACGTCGGAGTGCCGCTGCATGGTCTGCGTCAGAAAGCCGCGCACGGAAGCGGCGGTGGACGCCTTGAGCCGGTCCCCTTCACCGAGGGAGCCGATCAGACCTAAGAGCGCGGTGGCCTCCCGGGGCAGCAGCTCGTCGAAGCGGCTCATCAGCTGCTCGGCCGCTCCGTCGGCGGGTCCCACGATGCCCATCTCGTTAAGGATGGCGGTCTGGTCCGCCGTCGAGTACCGCGCAGTGTTGCGGTCGTCCAAGCCCCGGTAGTAGACGTCTCGGGTCAAAGAGCCGTCGCGCACCTTGAGGATCGCGCCCTGATTACCCACCACCAGTCGCGGAAGGACCAGCTTGGCCGGGAAGACCTCCGCCGCCAGCGTCGAGGAGCCCACTAGGACCCTTCGCTCGTTGGCTTGCCACTGGACCTCCTCGCCCAGGGCTTCGGCGACGAAGCGCAGCGGCACGTAAGTCGAAGACCCTCGGAGCTGCGCCGGCACATCCAGCAGCCGCACTTGACCGTCCACTTCCGCTTGGCGGCTCCCCACAGTGAGCCGAACCTCGGACTCGCCCCTGGTGGCCACGATCCGGCCGGCTCGATAGTCGACCTCGGCCCCCAAGGCCTCGAATACCGCCCGCATCGGCACCGACACCCGACCCTGCTCTTGAACAGCCGGCGCCGCAGCGCCGAGAGCCCGCCCGTCGACGCGAACCTCGATAGCCCAGCTAGGCAGGGTGGCCAGTAGGGCGAACAGTAGAACCTTTTTGAACATCTCGTTCTCCTTCGATCTTCGGACCTGCGCCGCGCGCTACGGGTCCGGTCTTCAAAAGGTTCAATAGGCGTGAACGGCCCGCGTTCCCCGCTCCAGGCGGTCTTTACGGAACGCTTAATCTCCCGTGTGTTCCGATGCCGAAAGCTTAAGAAGAGCTAAACGATCCGGCCAAGAACTGCTCTAGTTCGAGCGCTCTACGGTCCATGATCCGCCCAACGTATCCGGTCGAGTAGACCTTCGCCAGAACACCGTTGAAAAGAGCGTTCAAGGCCCGCCCGAATCTCCCGGATCCCCCGATGAGATCCTGTTGGCGACTGCGCATTAGCCACTCCTGCGGCAACCGTCTCAGTAACGGGTGATACAGCTCCAACTCTGCCTTCATCCACTCTAAGAGCTCGGCTTTCCACTGCTCGGTCCGGTCATCGAGCCGCAGAGCGAGGTCGGAAAAGTCGGTCGTTAGAGCCGTGGCATCGGCACAGCAGTAGAGCCCCCAGGGGATCTCCGAGAGAAGGATGTGCTCCCCCGGCACCCCTTCGATGATCGGTATGATGCGGCTGACGGTGGGCGCCGACACGTTCCACGAGATGCCGAACACCCTCCCGATGGGAACCCTAGTGAAAGGCCCTCGATCGTCGGGGGAGCCTGCGACCGAGACGCGGTCCTCTAAGTGCACGACGATGGGAGTCTCCATCGAATCGTTACGAAATCGCTCCTCAACGAAAAGGAAGCGGTCATCGAAGCCCTCTTTCGAGGTGAGCCGATTCGGCAGCGCCCAATGAAAACCGGCATCGTCCCCTGGTCGGCCGACGCTCTCCCAGTCCCAAAGAGCGGCGGCCGACGTATCCTCATCCCCGAACCGCGGCCAAGCCCAAGCCGCCACCGTCTGTAGAGCATCCTCAACCTGGAGCTGAAGCGACCAGGGAAGAAAACCCACGAGATCGCCGACCTCCCACCGGAGCTCCCTAGCCCCCCAACGCCTCGGAATCGGCGGGTTTCCCGAAGAGAAATGAAGCTCCACCGCTCCCTCCTGGAGTTCGCGGTCCGAGCGCTCGAGCTCGAAGGCCCCGTCGTCGGTCACCCGGAGCCTTCGCTGAGGATCATCGGCGGAGTACAGCGCAGCACCGCTCCCGCTCTCTACCAGAGTCCGGGCGATTCGAGACGAAAGCTGCCGACTGAGGAGGTCTTCTCCACATAGGTGGACCGCCTCC
>CAZDLH010000154.1:0-6331 GCA_964505925.1 uncultured Burkholderiales bacterium | reverse complement strand
AAGTAGTGGCAGAGCCGGTCCACCAGCTGCTCGGGTAGCCCGGTGACGTCGTGGATCTCTCCGTAGACCGCATCGTCCTTCATCACCGCGATGATCTTGTCGTCGGCCTCCTGGGAATCGATCATCCGTATCCCGCCGATGGGGATGGCGTTGACCAGAAAATCCCCGTGGGAGATGGCCCGCTCCGAAAGCACGCAGACATCGATGGGGTCGCCGTCCCCTACGATCTCAGGGTTGCCCAACAGTTTCGCCGAGTACTCGCCCACCCGCCGCCCGCAGTAGGTTCTGGGGACAAAGCCGTAGAGACTCGGGGCCTGCGAGGAGAACTTCTGGGGCCGGTCCAGCTTCAGGTAGCCGGTCACCTTGTCCACCTCGTACTTGACCGTATCGGTGGGAACCTGCTCGATGAACGCCACCAGTTCGCTGGGAAACCCCTTTCCTGGTGAAACCCCGTGCCATGGGTGGGGCTTAAAGAAGAGCTTCATGAGCTCTTTAAGTTCGTTCTCTTTCATGCTTGGTCCACTTCCTTCCAGTCGTAAAGTGTTTACGCCCTCAAGATCGAAGTGCCTCCCTCGGCCTGGGATCCCAAAGACTGAAATTCGAGGTGAACCCGGCTACGAAACTGCTCGAGATCGCTGCAGCCGCAGGAGGACAGGGTTCCACAGATCGCTTTTAGATCCCGGGGGAGGCCGTCGTGAAGGGAGCCCTTCAGCAGCACGTACCCTTCCTCGCCCTCGATCACGAAGGTGCGCGGATCGTTTTGCTGATATCGCCGAACGTTCTTGGCGCGCTTAGAGGCTTCGCCCCAGTACGGCTTCACGGGGACCTCCAGCGTCTCTTGTCCCAGCGCTGGCACCACGACCCTCTTGAGGTACGGCTCCGTGGGGCTCTCGGCAAAACCAGCGAAATAGCGCCCCATCATCAAGCAGTCCGCCCCGAGGGCCAGCGCCACCGACATATCTCCAGTCCCCTGTAGGCCTCCGTCGGAGATGATGGGCAGATACCGCCCGCTCTGCCGAGCGTACTCGTCGCGGGCTCGGGCCACTTCGAGGACCGCTGTGGCCTGTCCCCGGCCGATCGCCTTGACCCTACGAGTGGTACAGATCGAGCCGGAGCCGATCCCGACCTTCACGGCGTCCACCCCGAGCTCGGCGAGGAATCGGAACCCCTCGGCCTCGACGATATTGCCGGCCACCAGAGGCACCCCGAGCTTCTTGAGCTCCTTGACGGTGTCGCCCATATAGACCGAGAACCCGTCGGAGGCGTCGACCGAGACGAGGTCGGCTCCCGCCTGCACGCAGCTCCGGGCTCGATCGAGATCCTCGGGATGGGTAGAGACGGCCACCCCCACCGCGAGACGCCCCTGCCGATCCCGGACAGAGGACCCTAGGGCTCGCTCTCTCAGCGAGCTCTCGAGCTCCAAGAGCGCCAGGAAACGGTTCTCTGCATCCACTTCGAGCACCGCGCCCAACCCCCCGGCGAGCCCGGTCTCCAAGGCCTGCTCCGGCGTACTGCCCACCTTCACCGCGGGCAGAGCGGGTCGCGGCAGCATTCGAGCGTGAGCCTCTAGCGAACCGTCCTCCGCGGGGTTCACGGTGCGCTTCGAGAGCCCGCCCAGAAGCCGCCCCTGGTCGTCGAGTACCGGCACCAGCGACTGAGCAAAGAAGCGAGGGTCCTCCAGCAGTGCAGCGATAGCGGTCTTGGGTCCGGTGGTCAGCGGCTCCTCCCGGAGCCCACCCCGGAAGCTCTTCACCCGCCGGACGGCTTCGAGCTGCTCCTCGGCAGAGACGTTTCCCGCCGGGAGCACCCCCAAGCCTCCGTGCTGAGCCAAGGCCACGGCCAGTTCCGCTCCGGTCACCGACTCCATAGCCGCGCTCATAAACGGGACCCCGAGGGTGAGGTCGTCCGACAGGCGCGCGCGCAGCGACACCTCGCTCAGGTGGTGGTCGTGGTCGGTAAATCTCGGCAGCAGTACGAACTCGGCAAAGGTGGCGCTCTGAAGCGTAGAGATACGTGGATGTTCGAAAATCATGCTCACCGGTTCGCTCCTACCCCGGACCGCCCTCCCCCATCCCCAGAGCCCCGGAGCGCCCGATACGGAGGCGCTCCTGCCCCGGAGTCGGGAACTCACCGACCCTAGAGGTTGACAACCCCAAAATGCTTAGGCTAGTATCCGGAAAAAGGACGCGCGGTTATAGCTCAGCTGGTTAGAGCGCATCCCTGATAAGGATGAGGTCCCAAGTTCGAATCTTGGTAACCGCACCAAGAGAAAGCCCGACACCTCGGGCTTTTTTCATTTCTGGGCCCGATGGTCGCCGCAGACCTCTCCAACGCCATCGAGAACCGCCCGCGCCCCACCCAGCTTTTTCTGTTGACACTCCGAGATCTGCATGCTAATCTACGCGAGTTCGGGGCCATAGCTCAGCTGGGAGAGCGTCTGCCTTGCACGTAGAAGGTCGTCGGTTCAAATCCGACTGGCTCCACCACGAACAAAAAACTCGGCTGCCGACGGCGCCGAGTTTTTTTTGTGCCCCCCCCGAGTGCTCTTAGCACTCTTAACACTCTTAGAGTTCGGCGCGGCGTAAGCGCAGCGCGTTGACCACCACCGAGACCGAAGACAAGCTCATGGCCGCCCCCGCCATCATCGGGCTCAGGAGCAGTCCGAACACGGGGTAGAGAACCCCGGCTGCCACCGGCACCCCGAGGGCGTTATAGATGAAAGCGAAGAACAGGTTCTGGCGGATGTTGCGCATGGTCTGTCGGGCCAACCGCACGGCTGCTGCCGCCCCCCGGAGGTCTCCCCCGACCAAGGTGATCTGGGCGCTCTCGATGGCCACATCGGTCCCCGTCCCCATCGCGATCCCCACGTCGGCACCCGCCAGTGCAGGCGCGTCGTTGATGCCGTCGCCTGCCATGGCCACCCGCCGACCGGCTCGGCGAGCCTCCTCGATGTACTCGAGCTTGCCCGCCGGACTCATACCCCCCTGGCAAGTCGCGATGCCGAGGGTGCGACCCACTGCTTCAGCGGTGCGCTGCTCGTCCCCGGTCAGCATGACCACCTCCACCCCGGCCTCTCGCAGCAGCCCCAGAGCCTCCGGGGTGCTCACCTTCACCGGGTCGGTCACGGCCAAGAGCCCCGCCAGGGCTCCGTCCACGGCCAGGAACATCACAGTGCCGCCCTCGCCTCTGAGGGCATCGGCGCGGGCCTGGAGCGGCTCCACATCGACCCCCACTCGCTCCATCAGTCTTCGATTTCCGAGGGCCAGCTCGACCCCGTCGTGTCGCCCTTTCACACCGGCTCCGGTGACCGACTCGAAGCCTTCGACCTCGAGCCTCTCCACGCCGCGCTCCAGCGCCTCGTTGAGCACCGAGGAGGCCAAGGGGTGCTCGCTGTTGCGCTCCAGAGCCGCAGCGTACGCCAAGAACACCTCCGGGGTGTGCCCGGCTAGAGGCTCTACCGCAGTGACCTTCGGTCGACCTTCGGTGAGGGTTCCGGTCTTGTCCACCACCAACAGGTCCACCGTCTCCAGAGCCTCCAGCGCCTTCGCCTCCTTGACCAGCACGCCCGACTGAGCCCCCCGGCCCACACCCACCATCACCGACATCGGAGTGGCCAGGCCCAAAGCGCAAGGGCAGGCGATGATCAAGACGGACACCGCGCAGACCAGAGCGTACACCAGTCGCGGCTCAGGCCCGATGGCCCACCAGACCAGAAAAGATAGGATGGCCACGGCCACCACCGCCGGCACGAAGACCCCCGAAACCCGATCGACGAGCGACTGGATAGGCGCTTGGCTCCTCTGCGCTTGGGCCACCATCTCCACGATGCGGCTCAGCATCGTCTCGGAGCCCACCTGGGTCGCCTCCAGCCTCAACGCGCCGGTACCGTTGACCGTACCGGCGTGCACCTCGTCGCCCGACGCCTTCGGCACCGGGATCGGCTCACCGGTCAGCATCGACTCGTCGACCTGGCTGTGCCCGTCGAAGATCCGTCCGTCCACCGGGATCTTCTCACCCGGCTTTACGAGTAGCTTATCGCCGACCTCCACTTCGGCCAGGTCCACCTCGACCTCACCGTGAGATGTCAGCTTGACGGCCTTCGGAGGCACCAGCTCCAGCAGCGCCCTCAGCGCCCCTCGCGTCTGGGCGCGAGCCCGCAACTCTAAGACCTGCCCCAGGAGCACCAGCACGATGATGACCGCCGCAGACTCGAAGTAGAGGGGCGGGCCGTGCTCACCGTACAGTACCGAGGAGTCCGGAAGAAACAGGGCCACTAGGCTCATGAAGTAGGCGGCTGAAGTCCCTAGCCCGATGAGGGTAAACATGTTCGGCGTGCCGCGCCGCACCGAGGCCCACCCGCGCTGAAGAAAGGGCCACCCGCACCAGAGAAAAACCGGCGAGGTCAGCAGAAACTGAAGCCACCCGTTGATGGGCGTCGAGAGCCACCGGGAGGGTCCGAGCCCCGGGAGCATGTCCCCCATAGCCAGGTAGACCACCGCTAAGGTCAGGGGAGCCCCGATCGCGAATCGCCGGCGAAAGTCCACCAGTTCGGGGTCCTCGCCCTCGTCTAGCGACACCCCCATGGGCTCGAGCGCCATTCCGCAGTCCGGGCAGACGCCGGGACCCACCTGCTGGACCTCCGGGTGCATAGGGCAGGTGTAGAGAGCGTTCGGATCCTGCGAGGCGGGCTCCGGCGGAGCCAAAGCGGCCTCGGGGTCTCGCTGAAACTTCTCTAGACAGTGCTGGCTACAGAAGACGTAGCGCCCACCTGCGTGCTCGGCCGCCAGCGGCGAGTCCGCACTCACGGTCATCCCACAAACGGGGTCGATCAGTTTCTCCATCTTCAAGACTCCGAACTTTCAAGTCGTCGCAAGGTCCGTCGAATCTTATCGAAGATTATCGAATCTCGTCGATCCGGCCTCGATTCCTCCACCGCGCAAAGCGATGAGCACCGATCCGATAGGACACCGCGCAGTATAGATATCAACCGAGGCCCCCTGCCCCGGTTCCACGACGCCGCCGGGCCCGGGGCGCTCGCTCCCTATCCTGTGGGTGCAGCTGGCGTCTTCGGGGTGTCTACCGACGCCGACTCGGAGCTCGCCTCCCCTGCCCCGGCGGCCTCCGCCCTGCGGGCCGCGAGCTCCTCTTGCACCGCGGCTATAAGCAGTAGCCCGATCCCCACGCAGATAGCGCTGTCGGCGATATTAAAGATGGGCCAGACCTTAAAGTCCAAGAAATCCACCACGAACGACCATCGGATCCGATCGTAGAGATTGCCGATGGCCCCACCGATCAGTAGGGCCAAGGCCCAGTTCTGGATCGGAGGATGGCGCCTAGCTTGGGCCGAGAGAACCAAAAGAACAGCCAGAATACCTAATCCGGCAACGATGAAGACCCAGTTGTAGCCCCTCAGAAACGAGAAGGCCCCCCCGGTGTTCTCCGAATAGGTCAGTGCCCAGAACCCCCCCGGCATCTCTACGCTTCCGAGCGGCTTCAGCCATCGAAGCACAGCGTGCTTTGAGATCTGGTCCACCACGGCCACTAGGGCCGCGAGCAGCGCGATGGCCTGGGGAGTTCTCAATCTTGATCCTCGACCTCAGTCAGGCGGTGGATCTGCTGGGCCACCAGAGTTGAAGCGGTCGAGCGCAAAGCCTCCCGTTTCTCTTCTTCCATCTGATGGTAGGTGTAGTAAGCGATCAAAGAGATCACCGCCCCTACTACTGCAACCCCGAAAAGCTTTCCGCTCGAGAAAGGGTCTTCCGAAGTTTCCGGCTCCAACTCTAGCACTTCTAGATTCTTCTCGGACATGGCGGACCTCCCGTTGCAAATTTGCCCAGATCTGCTTAAAAACCGCAGATTCAGACGCTCGGTTCGACCTTTACCCACCCTTTATAGTTCTCCTCTAGCTCCTGCAGAGCGAGTAGAACTCCGTCTAAGATCCGCTCCAGAGCGAAGCGCTCTTGGGTGGAGAGCTGGTCGGGAACCACCAAGAGAAACTCTCCGTCCGCGGCCCGCACGGCGTCCGGAGCCCGGAACAGCTTTGAAAGACTGAGGCCCAGATAGCCGGTCAAAGCCGACACCGCTGCGCAGACGAGGTCGGCCTGCTCCTCCTCGCCGAAGCGAGCATGCCCGGAACACCGCAGCCCGCGCCACGCGCCACTGCTCTCGCGCTGATACCAGATCTCGATCATGGTTTAGGTAGAAAGGCCCCATACGACGACGGCCTGCCTCCATCGTGGGAGACAGGCCGCTACCGCAAACTCATCGAGCCGAAGGCTGGATGCCTAGGCTTTGACCTCTTCGATACGAAGGGCAGTGTAGTGCTGCCGAT
>CAZDLH010000153.1:0-6353 GCA_964505925.1 uncultured Burkholderiales bacterium | reverse complement strand
GGCGGGTCGGTCAGCTGGTGGGAGTCCACGTGATCCCGGCGCCCGTGGATGAGATCGACCAGGTCGTCTACAGCTAGTAGTATATTTTAACATTTTTCAACACCTGGAAACTTTGGCGTCCGAATTCGGTTTTAGCCTTTGTCTGAGTATGGAGGTACACTGAACATGTTAGCTGTTGCTACCGCTGGTCGCTTGGATGGCCAGTCGAAAGAGGATATTGAGAGCCGCATCGAGCCGCTCCCGCCGGAGTTTGCCGAGGATATCGATCTCCAGCTTATGGCCCGAGTCAAAGCTGGAGACGACGAAGCCTTTAACGTATTGATGCAGCGCCACGAGAAGACCGTGGTGAATCTCGTTTACCGTTTTACGGGCGACCGGGAGATCGCCCAAGATCTAGCCCAAGAGGTGTTTTTGCGCATCTATCGCGCATCGAGCCGTTTTGAAGCTCGAGCCAAATTTTTCACCTACCTGTACAAGGTCACCTTGAACCTGTGCCGCAATCAGCGAGCCAAAGCCCAGCGACGGCAGACCACCTCGCTGAACCAGCCCCGCCGTGGACGCGGCGATGAGGAGCTCCCTTTGCGGGAACTCGAAGACCCGTTCGGCTCGGCCGAAGAGCAGGTCTCCCGTCTAGAGCTGGCTTCGATGGTCCGAGAAGCGGTGGACTCGCTTCCGGAGCAGCAACGGGAAGCGGTGGTCCTGCAGCGCTTTCACGGCCTGGCTTACGAAGAGATCGCCGATGCCTTGAACCTGTCGGTGCCGGCGGTGAAGTCGCGCATCCACCGAGCCAAGCTGAACCTGAGGGATAAGCTGGTTCCGTACGTCGAGCACGGGGAGAGCGTCGCCTAAGATGAGCCCAGAGTGCGAACGTTGGTGCGACTACCTGTTCGAGCCCGACGGGAGCCTCTCTGAACAGCAACGGGACGGCTTGGCAGCCCACCTGGCGATCTGCCCGGACTGTCGAGTCGACCGCGAGCTGCTCTTGGAATCTTGGACCGCCCTAGACGACCTCGATCCGGAACCGTCCATCGAACCGTGCCCGCTGCTGCGGGCCAAGGTGTGGGAGAAGATCCGTGAGGAGGGCTACTGCAAGGAGGCCTCCGACCCCCTCTCGTGCCTGCTGGACCGCACTCGGCTCTGGCGCACCCCTCTGGTGCGACTGACGGCCGCGGCCGCGGCCCTGATGCTGGGCTTCGGGCTCGGCCGAAGCGTGCGTAGCACGCCGGTGCAGGCGGCCCCCCACCCGGTCGGCCAGGTGGGGAAAGCGGTGATCTTGGACCAGACCCTGCTGGAGCTAGCCTCCCAGGACGGCTACTCGGTGGCGATCTTCCCCGAAGCCTCCGGTTTTAGCCCGCTGGACCGCGAGATGATGTCGGAGCTTGCCACCAGCCCCGAAACCAAAGCCTGGCTGACCAGCGAAACCCAGACCGTACTGCCGCTGCAGTACATCAGTAAGTCCGCTGGGGAGTAGCCGGTGAGGGCCGCGATGCGCACAACCCTGCTGCTGTGCCTTTCCCTTCTTCTGTTGGTGGCCCCATCCAACCCTGCTGTGGCCGATCCCGGCGAGGCGGTCCCCTCGATCAAAGCTCGCTACGAACGGGAGCGACAGAATCTCTCGGCCCGGCTCCGCACCCAGAAGGTGGAGCTGATGAAGCTGATGGCCGTGGAGGACCCCCATTCCGAAAAGATCAAGCTCAAGGTCGACCAGATCCTGGAGACCGAACGGCGCCGGCAGCACCTGTTCGTCGACGAGATGTTCGCGGTTAGAAACTCCATGACCGAAGAGCAGTGGAGCGACTATCGCCGAGCTATCATAATGATGATGATGAACCGCCGAGTGAAGTGAACATCGAAGCCCAGCAGCTGGGTCTGAGCTTCGGTCGAAGCGAGATCCTCAAGAGCCTGGACGTGACCCTGCGCAAGGGTCAGTTCACCGGGATCCTGGGGCCCAGCGGAAGCGGCAAGTCGACTCTACTCAACGTGCTGGCTGGCCGACTTCGCCCCAGCACCGGCAAGGTGCTCTACGACGGCCGGGAGCTCGTCGGCCGCCCCGGGCTAGCGGTGGGCTTCGTGCCCCAAGACGACACCTTGCACCTGCCGTTGAGGACCGAACGGCTACTCTACTACACCGCCAAGCTGCAGCAGCCGGGACAAAGCGGCAAGGACCTCAAGACCAAGGTGGCCCAAGTGCTGGCCTCGGTAGACCTCAAAGAGCGGGCCCGTCTACCGGTTCGACGCCTCTCCGGCGGACAACGAAAGCGGGTCTCCATCGCTATGGAGCTGCTGCAGAGCCCCGAGGTTCTGATGCTCGACGAGCCCACCTCCGGGCTGGACCCCGAACTAGAAAAGCAGATCATGAATCTGTGCGCTCGGCTGGCCAAGGAGGGGCGCACGGTGGCTATGACCACCCATATCCTAGACTCGATCCGGCTGTTCGACCAGCTGATCTTCGTGGTCGGAGGACAGCTGGCTTTCGCCGGCTCGCCCCAGCGAGCCCTGGACTTTTTCCAGGTGGACGGCATGCACTACGTCTACGCCGCACTGGCCTCTAGCCGGCCCGAGACCTTGGCCAGCAAGTTTCGATCCTACCGCGCCCGAAACGCCGGCCGGGCCTGACCCGCGGGCCTCTGCGACTACAGCAGTCCGAGGCTCCAGCGCCGACCTAGCCCCTTGTCCAAGGCCCGGCGATAGGCCACCCAAGCCGCCAGTAGATCCTGAAACGGCAAGCCCACCGGCGCGTAGATGGTGGTCTGCTCGGGGCTCACCCGGCCCGGCACCTTACCGTCGAGCACCTGACCGAGCTCGCCGGCCACCAGCTCGTCGGCCGAGGGGATCTCCCACAGCCCTCCGGTGGTCACGGCCAGCTCCCGGTCGTCGCAGTAGAACGAGGAGTCGCGCAGGAGCTGCTCGTCGATCTCCCGTTTGCCGACCTGGTCCGAGCCCAGCGCGGTGACGTGCACCCCGGGCAAGAGCATCTCCGGGAAGAGGATCGGCTGCCGGCTCCAGGTGGCGCACAAAACGATCTCGGCGTCGATCACGGTGTCCGAGAGCGAATCGCAGACCCGCACCTCGAGCTCCGGATACTTTTTCAGCCGCTCGGAGAAGGCTCGGCTCTTGCGGCGCTGCAGATCGAACAGCGTGATCTCTTCTAGGCTGCGCATCTCTAAGAGAAAGCGCAGCGTCGACCACCCCTGGACCCCGGTCCCCACCACCGCCAGCCGGCGGGCCGACGCGGGCGCCAGCAGGTCGGTGGCGAGCGCCGCCGCTAAGGCCGAGGACACGGCGCTCAGGTGCGAGCTCTCGAGCAGGCACAGCAGCTGGCCGGAGGCCGCGTCGTAGAGACTCACCAGGCCGCTGGCCACGGGGCTTCGGGTCGTCAACCGGGACTCCAGCTTATGGCTCAGGACCGGGACCCGCTGCGCCGAACCCAGAGCCGAGCTAGTCAGGCTGCCCCCGCTCAGCCGAAAGGTCATCCCCAGAGCGGGCCCCGCCCCCCGGGAGTGGGCGCGGAAGCCCTCGGCCAAAGGGTCCACCAGCAGGCGGGGATCCAAGCACTTGATCACCTCGGAGCGGTTCAGTAAGAGCACTTCAGACATCGGTCCGGACCGCTTCGCGCCCACTTACCAGGATCCCACCTATGAAAGAAGAAGTGAGAGGGATGAGGATCTCTTCACCGATGTGCTCAGCCCTGCGGGCGGTGAGCGGTTGAAGCCTGAACCCAAGCAGTTCAATACGCTCTGCGAGCGTTATCTCGAGCTGATCCTAGCCGATCGCTGGAACACCCTGCTCCTTCTGCTCCAGGCCCCCATTATCGCGGGCCTGATCGTCTTGATCTGGCGGGATATCGAAGAGGTCACCCAGTCGCTTCTGTTCATGCTGTCGCTGTCGGCCATCTGGTTCGGTACGCTGAACTCCTGTCGGGAGATCGTCAAAGAGCGGGCCATCTTCGAGCGGGAATGGATGAAGGGCCTGGACTTGAGCGCCTACGTCTGGAGCAAGATGGCGGTGCTGAGCCTACTGGGCTTCACCCAGTGCCTGTTCTTAGTGGTGATCGTGAACTCCCGGATCGACCTGGCCGACCCGCCGCTACTGCACCTCTTGGTCTTGTTCGCCGCCTCGGTGGCGGGCACCGGACTGGGCCTTGCGATCTCGGCCGCGGTGACCACAGTGGACCGCAGCCTGACCATGGTCCCGATCCTTTTGCTGCCCCAGATCCTGTTCTCCGAACTCCTGGTCAGCCACGAGCACTCCAGCAATCTGGTGAAGACCCTCGACCGATTGACCATCACGACCTGGGCCTTCGAAGGCCTGGAAACGCTGGAGAAGACCGAGCGCGAATGGGGCCTCTTCTTCTGGTCCGTCCTCACTCCGATCATTATGGGCCTGACCTTTTTAGCGCTGGCGTATCTCCTGATGAAGGTTCGACTACCAGGGGTGGGGCGAGCCTCCTCGAAGAAAGCTTCGTGAAGAAAGTCCTGCTGCTCTTCTTTCTCCTGGCCGCAGCCGCTGTGGGGCTCCTGGCGTTCTTTCCGTCGAGCGGTCAGATCGCTAGCAATCTAGCACCGAGCCTATCGGCCGATTCCCGCTACTTGCAGCAGCGCTCCGTCGACTTTCTCGAAGATCTCCAGTTCAAAGATTTCGACAAGGCCGCCTCTTATCACCGGCAGGCCGACCGGGAGAAGGTGGACATCCCTAAGCTGATCGAGCGGATGTTCAAAGTCAAGCCGGAAGCTTTAGACATCATGCGGTACGAAGTGAAGAAGGTCGAGATCGACCGCAGCGGGGACCGCGCCCGGGTGAAGACCCACACCGTGATCAAGCTCCTCAACACCAAGCGCATCGAGCGCCCCGAGATCATGCTGTACTGGCAAAAAGACCCGATCGAGGGCTGGGTGATGGTGCTAGAGTCGTCGCTGCGCTAAGCCGCACGCCCTCCCCCACCCTTTCGCTCCGACGTCCCGAGTGCACCGACCCTAGCCGCGAGCTGCGGAAAAAAGGGACGGGACCTCGCTAAGAGAACGCAGGCTCCACATCGACAGTTTGGAGAACACTTATGAAAACTGCAACCATCGAAACCGCCCATGGCAATATGGTGATCGAGCTCTTCGAAAAGGACGCCCCTCAGACGGTGGCCAACTTCGAAAAGCTGATCAAGGACGGCTACTACGACGGACTGACCTTCCACCGAGTCGTCCCCGACTTCGTGATCCAGGGCGGTTGCCCGAGCGGAAACGGTACCGGCGGACCGGGCTACACCATTCCGTGTGAGGTCAACGCGAACAAGCACCTGCGGGGCTCGCTCTCGATGGCTCACCGGGGTAAGGATACCGGCGGAAGCCAGTTCTTCGTGTGCCACTCCCCCCAGCCTCACCTAGACCCTAAGCACACCGTCTTCGGCCGGGTTGTGGAAGGCCTCGAGGTGGTGGACAAGGTGGCCGAAGGCGATAAGATGATCAAGGTCACCGTGGCCTAACGATCGCTATCGGTCAGCCCCGACAAAAGAGCGCCCCCGCCCCCAGCCCCCGATCAGGGAGGCTTGGGAGGCTCGGGAGGCGCTCTTTTCGTCTATCGGCGGGCTCTGAGGAGCCTCCTTTGAGGCGTACGAGGGGTGTACGAGGAGCGTACGAGGGCATCGGTGGGTCGGAACCACCGATATGCCCGGCTAGATGAGAGCGTCGGCGGGCTGCTGCAGACCGGCGCGCTGCAGCGTGGCCGGCGAGTGACAGCGCTCGAAGGCCGACTCCGCGCTGATGCGACCGTCGCTGACCAGCTGGATCAGGTGCTGGTCCATGCTCTGCATACCCTCTCGGCTTCCCATCGTAATAAAGGACGGGATCTGCGAGGTCTTGGCTTCACGGATCAGACCGGATATACCCATGTTCACCGTCATGATCTCCTGGACCGCTACTCGACCCTGACCGTCTTTGGTCTTCATCAGCTGCTGGGCCACGACGGCTCGGAGCGTACCCGAGAGCATGGACCGGATGCTGTCCTGGGCGTCGGCCGGAAAGACGTCGATGATACGGTCGATGGTCTTAGCCGCCGAGTTGGTGTGCAGCGTACCGAACACCAGGTGGCCGGTCTCGGCCGCCGAGATGGCCTGCGAGATGGTCTCCAGGTCTCGCATCTCACCCACCAGCACGATATCCGGAGATTCGCGCAGCGCCGCCCGCAGAGCATGGGCGAAGGTCTTGGCGTGGACCCCCACTTGGCGCTGCTGGATCATCGAGCGGTGGCTCGGGTGAGCGAACTCGATGGGGTCCTCGATGGTGATGATATGGGTGGCGCGGTTCTGGTTAATGTGGTTGACCATGGCCGCAAGCGTGGTCGATTTACCCGAACCGGTAGGCCCG
>CAZDLH010000152.1:0-6354 GCA_964505925.1 uncultured Burkholderiales bacterium | reverse complement strand
GGAGCATCCGGGAGGGGGCCACCTCGAGTAAAAAGCGCGAGACCTTCGAGCTGTCTCCCGACTGGCGCGAGATTCAGGACCATCTGACCCGCCAGTGGGGGGTCGAGGTGACCATCAAGCAGCGCCACCGCGAGAAAGGCAAGATCGAGCTCCAGTACGACGACGGCGGTCAACTCGAACGGATCGTCGAGCGACTCATCTACCTAGGCGAGCGGATGAACCGCGAGCGCGACTCGGTTTTTTACTGAACATTGTCGCTTTAGACCGATGCTTCAGGGATCGCCCCGGCCTCGATGAACCCTTCGATCTGTTGGGGAGAGTACCGTAGCTCTTCGAGAACGGCTATGGTGTCGTGGCCTGCAGAGGCGGCCGCCCGTCCGGGCTCCGGCAGAGGGTAGTTGCGCCCCAGCAGCGGACCGGGCTGTACAGCTTGACCGCCCTCTTCGGTATCCACCTGGTAGCGGCAGTCGAAGCGTTCCGCAGCCTCCTCGAGGGATAAGACCGGGGTGAAGCAGACATCGAACTGTCCTAGGAGCCGGCACCAGTGATCGCGATCTTGGCTGACGAAGAGCTCTTCGAGGTGTCGGTGCACGATTTCGGTCTTCTCCCATTCGAAGAAGAGATCCGTAGGCCAACCCTGTTGGTCGAGTTCGAGAGCCTGGCGCAGAATGCGCTGGAACTTCATCTCGATGGCCGCTAGCGCGATGTACCGGTCGTCTCGACAACGATAGTAGCGGTAGACCGGACTGCGGCCGCTGAGAGGGCCGGTGACCAGCGGTCCTCGCTGCTGGCCGTTGTGCACCAGGGCTTCGAGAAGAACGGTGAAAGCCCGGCAGCTCTCGGTGATCGAGATCTCGAGTTCGGCTCCCCGACCGCCGTCACTGCCTCGGCGGATGAGTGCGCACAGAAGGGCGATCACGCAGCTGAGGCTTCCAGCGATGTCGCCGAGTTGAACTTTGGGTACCACGGGTGCTCCCGTTGGGTCCCGGAGGAGGTCGGCGAGCCCCGAGAGGGCCAGGAAGTTCAAGTCGTGGCCGCCCTGTTGGCCTTCGGGTCGATCCGAGGCGTAGCCCCGAAGGGTGGCGTAGATCAGCCCCGGAGCTTCCTCTTTCAGCTGCCGGTAGCCCAGTCCGAAACGATCGAGCCAGCCTGGTCGGGTTGAAGTGAGGAAGAGATCGGCTCGTTGGGCCAGCTTTCTAACGATCTCGGAGCCTTCGGGGGTGGTGAGCTCCACCAGGACGCTCTGTTTGTTTCGATTCAAGGTGGCGAATCCCACATTGTTGCCTTCTAGATGTGGGGGAGGGAAGCGTAACAGATCCGGGGCCGAGGGGCTCTCGATCTTGATCACCCGGGCCCCGAGGTCGGCCAGCACCATGGTGGCGTAGGGGCCAGGGAAGAGCCGAGAGAGATCCAGCACGGTGAGGCCTGCGAGGGGAAGCGACATGGAGGCGGATTCCCGCCTCGGGAGAGAGGCTCCTTTGACCTTCGAGAAGCCGGGCCGAACAGGCGAAAAAAGGGATCCGGTCCGATGGAGCTTAAAAAACTTCGAGTGATGATGAGCGAAGTGCGCATAGAGATGGCCTCGATCGAAGCCGCCCGGAAGTCTGGGCTGCTCGATTCCCCACCCGAGCTCGCTTTCGATCGCTTGACGCGCTTAACCGCGCAGATGCTCAAGGCGCCGGTTTCGGTGGTCACCATCCTCGATGAGGGTCGCCAGTTCTTCAAGAGTCATTTCGGAATGGGTGAACCGCTGTGCTCGGTACGCCAGACACCGCTGAGCCACTCGTTCTGTAAGTACGTGGTTTCTACATCGCAGCCGCTGGTGGTTCGAGACGCCCGGGAGGAGGAGCCTTTCTGCTCCATACCGACCGGGCCATCGGTTTCGGTGGTGGCCTATCTAGGGGTACCCTTGCTTCTTAAAGGGGTGCCTTTCGGGGCCCTGTGTGTGGTCGATCATAAGCCTAGGGACTGGTCCGACGAAGAGGTCGAGATGCTTACGGACATGGCCCAGGCCGTGATCTCGGAGGTCGAACTCCGAGAAGCCGCTGAGCGGCTCAGGGAGGCGTACGCCTGGCTCGCGGAGATGATGGAGAGACAAAAACAGTTCATCGGTATGGCCGCCCACGATCTTCGGACCCCGCTCACCGTGATCTTGGGCTACGGTAAGCTGCTGGGCTCCGAGCGCTTCTCGCTTCCGCCGGTGCAGAAGAAGATGGTGGATGCGATCTACAGCCGGGGCGAATTCATGCTCTCGTTGGTCAACGATCTGTTGGATTTCGAAGCTTTGAAGTGGGGCTATCTACGGCTTGACATCGAAGAGATCTCGGTGGTGAAGTTCCTGAGAAAAAAGATCGAACTCAACCGCATTCTGGCCGAGCCGAAAGGGATCTCGCTGCGGTTGGATATCCCCGAGGAGGCCGCGGACTGGCCGATTTTGTGGGCCGACCGGAGAAAACTCGAACAGGTCTTCAACAATCTCTTGAGCAACGCTATCAAGTATTCTGTTTCGGACACCAGTGTTACGGTTCAGGCTCGTAGAGATAAAGATCATGTGATCTTCGTGGTCTCCGACCAAGGGTTCGGGATCGCCCCGTCTCGGCTGGAATGTCTGTTCGAGCCGTTTCGGAGGGGCGCTTCCCACGGCGAGAAAGGGACCGGGCTCGGGCTGGCCATCGTGAAGAAGATCGTCGAGGGACATCTAGGGACAGTATCGGTGTCGAGCGAGGAGGGGAAGGGGAGCACCTTTACCGTTCGCTTACCCTTTCAGGCAGACTTCTCTAACGACCGAGGTTTGAATTCGCCGGGCGACGAGGCATAATCTGTAAGCGATGGCCTGGAAAAGGTCATCGGAGTAACCCGGAGCAGCCTAGCCGGTTGGACAGGGGACTTTTAACCTCGCCGGCAGTAGTGCGATGCGATCGAAACCAGTTGGAGCCGCGCTGCCCGCCGCGGATTTGCCGAAGGGTGAAAGTGGGTAGGGCCACCCCTTCACGGATTTAGGGGGTCGGCCCGAGAGGAGACAACTTCATGAAACGATGGAGCCTTACAGCGAGCTTATTGAGCTTCGCTTTTCTGCTTTGCGCCTGGACGGCGCCGGTGTACGCTCAGGCGTACACTCCCGAACTCGAAGAAGGTATGCGCGCCTTCTACAACGAGGATTACGACGCAAGCATCGCGGCTTTCGACGAAGTCTTGAAGCGTCGACCCACCGACTCTTTGGCTATGGCGTACCTGCTGCACGCTTCGTATAAGAAAAAAGAGATCAACGAGGTCATCAACCGCTTCGAACAGCGAGCCGTCGCTCGAGGCGAGGACCCGACCGCTCTGGCCCAGCTGGGGATGGCGTACTTCCTGCGCGGCATGCTTATCCCTAACTATCTGGACGAGGCGATCACCGAACTGCAAGCCGCTCTCAGGGACGACCCTCAACTGGGGATGGCCTATACCGGTCTGGGCATGGTCTACTTCCAGAAGCGGATGATGCCCCGGGCCAAAGGATATTTTATCCGCTCGCTACGGGTGGACCCCCACGATGTTCTGGCTATGGAGCTGTTGGGGAATATCATGCTGGTCGATGAGAAGAAGCCCGAGGACGCCCGCCAGATCTTCCAGCGGGTGGTGGCGGAGCTCCCCACCTATCCCGACGGCCACTACTACATGGGTTCGTCGCTTTTCGACCTCGAGCGATACGACGAAGCGGTCCCCTACCTGCTTCGCTCCCGGGAGCTGGACCCCAAGGGGCTGACCAAAGGCTTCGACGCCGCCGCGCTGCTCGGCGATGCGCTGATGAGAGAGAACCGAACAGCCGAAGCGATCGAGGCCTACCAGATGGCGCTCGAGATGCGACCGGACTCAAGCTACGTCGAGACCCGGTTGCGCCAGGCTCGAGGAGAGCGCGTCTAGCTTCGCACCTCGAGGAGCCTTCCCATGCAAAAAGCCCACCGCTCTAAAGGAGCGGTGGGCTTTTTCGTTTCGCGCAACGGTGGGTGGGTGTTGCGCGGTTCTGGCGACCCCTAGCGTGAGAGACGCTGTCGCCGGGAGAGGGCGCGGCCCAGTGTGATCTCGTCGGTGTATTCGAATCCGCTGCCCGCCGGTAGGCCTTGAGCCAAGCGGGTGAGCTCGCCGGGGAACTCAGCTAGCGTGTCCTCGAGGTACATGGCGGTGGCTTCGCCGGCTACCGTGGGGTCGGTGGCCAAGACGATCTCTTGGAACTCGCCGCTCTGCACTCGGGCTTCGAGTTCGCGCAGCCTGAGTCGCTCCGGACCGATGCCGTCGATGGGTGAGATGAGCCCCCCTAGGACGTGGTAGAGGCCCCTGTACTCTCCGGTGCGTTCGAAGGTGGCGATATCCCGAGGGTGTGCCACCACGCATAGCCGGGTGCGGTCCCGGCGCTCGGAGCGGCAGATGGCGCAGGTGTCTTGTTCGGTGTAGTTGCCGCAGACCGTGCACCGAAGGACTTTGGCCTGCAGCTCCGAGAGGGCCCCCAGGAGTTCCGAGATCTCGCCCTCCGGGGCGTCCAGCAGATGGTAAGCCAACCGGCGGGCCGTCTTGGGCCCAATGCTCGGTAGTCGGGTCAGGGCTTCCGTGAGCCGCTCTAGAGGCGCTAAGAGCACAGCGGATCAGCTTTCGACCGCGACCCCTTAGAACATTCCGGGCGGTAGCGGTAGGCCGGCGGTGAGCGAGGACATCTTCTGGCTGGACATCTCTTTGCTCTTGTGGATCGCTTCCTTGATGGCGGTGAGAACCAAGTCTTCGAGCATCTCAGCGTCTTCGGGGTCGATGACCGCAGGGTCGATCTTGATCGACAGCAGGTCCTGATGGCCGTTCACTCGGGCTACCACTTTGCCTTGACCGGCGGTGCCTTCCACCTCGAGCTTCCCGAGCTCTTCCTGCACTTGCCCCATGGACTGTTGCAGTTGGGATTGCATCTCTTGCATCTTCTTCATCATGTTCTTGCCCATCATGGCTTTACGGTCACTCCTTTTCTCTCGGCTCTGGTCTTAAGGGGTTTCACTACTGGTCGCGCTCTGGGCGCTGAGGCTGAGGGTCTGACTGATGGTCTCGACGAGCTCATCGAAGTCGAACGGCTTCACCAGATAAGAGGTGGCACCGCTCTGGTACCCTTTCAAAACATCCGACGACTGGTCTTTTGCGGTCAGCATAATGACCGGTGTGTTCTTGTGCACCGGGTGCTCTTTGATCTTCGCTAGAACTTCGAATCCGTCCATTCCTGGCATCATCACGTCTAACAAGATGAGCTCCGGGACGAAGCTCGAGACTTTCTCTAGAGCCTCTTCTCCGTTGGATGCGGTCTCCACCACGAAATCTTCGATGGCGAGATACTGGGCCAGCGATCTTAGCAAGTTCGGTTCATCGTCGACGACCAACACCTTTTTGCTCTGTTCCAACTGCCGTCTCCTTAATCGACGATCGAGGCTCCACCGAAGATTCCAGAGGCTCTCTGTACAAGATCGTCGTGCTCGGACTCTTTGGGCGCAGCAACCTTTTCTCCTCCGAGCCGGGAGCTCAGGTTCATCTGGGTTTGGGCCAGTTTAGAGGCGACCTCTTGGAGGAGATCTCGACCCTCTTGAAGCTTGCCGTGGTGCCATTCGTACCCTTCGGGCAGCCCGAGTTCGAAGGACCCCGATTCTAGGGTCAACAGCCGGGCGTCGGCTAGTACGGCGTGAAGGCGGATGTCGCGCTCTTTGATCTGCTGCATGAACCGACGCCAGAAATCGGTGGGGTCCGGCAGCTGCGCCGCCTCGATAGGAGGGCCCTGGGAGGGCGCTTCCGTTGAAGCCTGGGTCGAATTCCGGGCCGAAAGATGAGGAGCCGCTTCGGGCTTGTCCGGGACCGGCTCTACCGGCGCCGCAGCTGGGGGGCCCGCCGCAGCGGTAGCGGTGGTGGTCGACTCCGGTGCCGGCTCTGGGGGCGGCTCCGGAGCTGGGGTCCGCACGGGGACCGGCCGAGGCTCGGAGCGCTCCGGCGGGGCCTCGGCTGCGAACCGTTCGCGGTAGCTGCGGTTGGTGACCAGCGGCTCCGGCATGGGCGCGTCGAGGTCCAAGGTCTCGGTGGGTTCGGTCGGGGGGGCCTCGAGCTTCGCTGCGGGGGGCGGAGCTGGTCGGGGTGCTGCCGATTGGGGTGGAGCCTGGGCTTTCTCCTCGGAGGGGGCCGGGGGGGAGGGGGCCCCCTCGGGTTCAGGTGCAGCAGGGCTGGTCGGAAGCTCTCTCTCTCGGGCCTCGAGGCGTTTTTCTAGACGCTCGAAGCGCTCCACTAAGGCCTCGTCAGCGGGTTGGGGCCCGGGCGCTCGAAGCTGTGTCTCCAGGCGCTCTTCGAGCCGCGCTAGGCGCTGCT
>CAZDLH010000151.1:0-6394 GCA_964505925.1 uncultured Burkholderiales bacterium | reverse complement strand
CTCGCCGCGCTGCACCGCCGGGAAGCGAAGTATCGCTGAGGCGCAGGCGACGACTGGAAGCCCCCTCAGCGGTCTCGCTCTGGGACACCTCCACCCGCAGGGTCCCGCTCCCGCCGGCCGCTGCGACCAGGTGGTCGCGACCGTTGGGCTGCCCGGCGTTCAAAACGTCGTAAAAGACGAGCCGCTCCGAGTCGAAGGCCGGCTGCCAGTTGCCGCCTCTGCCCATATAGGAAAGACTGGTCTCCACCCCCCATTCGGCCGCCTCCGCCGCCATCATCTGCCAGCCTGAGGTCATGCTGCCCCGGGAGTCCTCCAGCATCAAGGTAACGAAAGCTAGGCTCAGGGTGGCTAGGAGAAAGGTAAGAAAGAGCACCATGACCAGGGTCATCCCCTGGATTCGGCGTCGCAGCGCTTTGAGACGCTTCACGAATTAGACCTCACGGCAGGGAGCCTCACTTCGGTCACATCCTCGCGGTAGGTCTCCCACGATTCGGCGCTCGGCCAGGGCTCGAGATCCGAGGAGCGCGAGCCGATCCCTACGGCCACCTGCACCTGGAAAAGAGCAGGGTCGAAGAGCTGAGGAAAGCGGGTGCGCCCGGGATCTTGGAACGGCTCGAACACGCGATGGCTGACCCTAAACGCTAACTGAGCCTCCGGCCCCGCCTCGAAGATCACGTCGTCGGCCCCATCACCGACGAGCCCTTCGACGACGTCCGGCGGCACCTGCCACGCCGCTCGCTGTCCACCGTCGGCCCCCTTTACGGTGGTGCGGGTAAACAGGGAAGTATCTCGGTCTAGTCGGTGAACCCTACGGACCAAGGTGTTGGGGCGCTCCCACGGCACGAACAGTTCGACCAAGCGGTAGTCGCGCAGCGGGTCGTTCGACGGCACGTCCTCTTGGCCCTTATGGTACCGCACGTACAGGAGGCGGTTGGTGGCGCGATCCCAATCGACTCCGTGCTCGTCCGTCTGCTCGACTCTGGAGTAGTGCGGGTGGGACCACTGGCCCGGAGCCTGCTCACCCCCCCAGACGTCCGGCCAGAAGACCGGGGAGAGGGGCACGGGCGCGGTCAGCGGAGGGGGGGCTGCCGAGCGTAGTTCGCTCACCAGCAGATTCAGCGTCTGCCGAACGCCGGCCTGGGCTGCCCTGGTCTCGCTACCCTTGCGGTGTGCGCCCAGCCCAGAGCTGATCAGCTGCAGCATCAGGGCTCCGAGGATCACCGCCAGAGCTGAGGCCAACAGCGCTTCGGTCAAAGTCCAACCGTCGGCTCCTCTGCGCTGCGCTGGGGCCCTCACCGATTCCAACTCTTTCCACCGCTGAGGGTCAAGGCCACCGGGGCCTCGCGATTCCGATAAGGATCGTCGTAGACGATGGTCACCGACATCGTGGCGTAGACGGAGGAGTCGCCCCCGCCCTGAAGATCGTAGAGCTGAACTCGGATACCGTCATCGCCGGATAGGCGATAGTTGTCCGTCAGTTCGGTCCGGGGGAAATCGTCCACCGTAGAGTCCTCTCCGGAGTAGCCGTTCAGCGCCAAATATGCGAGCGAGAGCCCCCCGTCCTCCCGGGTCAGCGGCAACGATTTGAGCTCGCTGAGCACCGAGCGAGCCAGCTGGCCCGCCTGGGTAGACATCTGATTCTTCCGGTGGAGCCGAAACCCGCTAGGATAAACCACTGCGAAACTCGTGACCACCAAAACGAGAAGCACCATCGTCAAGAGAACCTCGAGCAGGCTGAGGCCCCGTTCCGTCGCGCTAACTCGATTGGGTTCGGGAGAGCGTGCCATCACTTGGAGTATAGCACATTTGTAGATCCGGGCAGCCGGTGGTCCCAATCCTTCTGTAGGTGGTCGAACTCTTTTAGGAAGCCCGGGTCAGCACCCGAGCGCGTCAGCAGCAGCAGGGCGTCGATGGGGCCCTCCCCATCGTTGGTGATGAGGAGCCGCCCTAGGACCTGCTTGTCCTCTATCTCGGCTTCAAAACTCACCACTTCGGCTCTCCTGTCGCCCCACTCCACCGACTTTCGACCCAGCAGTCGGTGAGACTCGAAGGCTCCGAACATCGAGCCGAGAACGGTTTCGAGCTTCAGAGATCCGTACGCCTCGGCCTCTTCAGCCAGACGAGCCCAGACCAGGAGCGCCTCCCCTTGCTTGGAGTCCTGGCGGGGAACGAAGCTCGCCTTCCCCTCTTGAGCACTCTGAGTCGGACTCGCCTTCCAGACGGGATTGGAAGCGCCCAACCCCATCAGCCCCGCCAGGACTAGGCCTAGTAGGGCGAACCGCGAAAATACGTAGCGTTTACATGGTGCCAAAGATTCGATCCCCCGCATCTCCGAGGCCCGGCCGAATATAGCCACGCTGGTCGAGCTCGCGATCCACTGCCGCGGTGTAGATGGTCACCTGCGGATAGGCTTCGGTGAGGCGCTCGATCCCCTCCGGAGAGGCCAACAGACACAGCAGCTTGATCTGGTTCACGATAGCTCCCCGGCGAACCAGAGCTTCGACGGCGGCGATCACCGAGCCGCCGGTGGCCAGCATTGGGTCGAGAAGTAGGATATCCCGTTCGGGCAGGTCCGCGGGTAGCTTGCAGAAGTACTCCACCGGTTCCAGGGTCTCCTCATCCCGATACATGCCGATATGGCCGACCCTAGCGTTGGGTATCAGCCTCAAAATACCCTCGAGCATATCGAGGCCGGTCTGTAGGATCGGTACGATCCCCAGCTTCTTCCCGCTGATATGCAGGCATTTCGTGCTCTCGAGGGGGGTCTCGACCTCGAACTCCTCAGTGGGAAGATCTCGGGTCGCTTCGTAGGCCATCAGTGCGGCGATCTCTTCTACCAGCGAGCGGAACTCTCGGCTTCCCGTCGATCGGTCCCGGAGATAGCTGAGTTTATGCGCTACCAAAGGGTGGTCGACGATGTGTAGGTTCTCGATTTTCGGGGGCGTTTCGGCTCTCATTTGCCCTCTCTTTTGGGCTCACCGTTCATGTCCTTTCCCCTCGCCCTCCAGGTCTGCCCCCCGGGGGGAAACCGCGCCGCTGGTTCGAAGCTACCAGTCGAATTTGCCGGAGAAGGAGTCAATGTGAAGACCTGGATTAAGAACGCCAAGATCATTAACGCAGCGGAGAGCTTTCGAGGGGACTGTCTCATCGAGGGTGAGGTCATCGCCGCGGTCGGTCGGGACCTGAGCGCGATCGCCTCCGATGCCGACCGGGTCGTGGAGGCCGAGGGGCGCTGGCTCCTTCCCGGCGCCATCGACGTTCACTGTCACCTGGCTATGCCGTTCATGGGTTCGGTGTCGAAAGACGACTACGAAACCGGAACCAGGGCCGCCGTGGCGGGAGGGACGACCGCCGTCATCGATTTCTGTATCCCCGGCCAAGATCAGACCCTCGCTGATACTCTCGCCGTCTGGGACGAGAAGGCGGCGGGCAAAGCCTATTGCGACTACTCCTACCATATGGCGGTCACCCACTGGGACGATTCCGTCAAGAAGGAGATCGAGGAGATCTTCGCCCGCGGCGTGACCAGCTTTAAGGTCTTTACCGCCTACAAGGGCGCGCTGATGATCAGTGATGAGGAGATCTTCGAACTGATGCTGACGGTGCGCTCCCTCGGCGGAGTGGTCACCGCTCACGCGGTGAACGGAGACGTTCTCAACTCCCTCGCCACCCGGTTCGCCGCCGAGGGGAAGCTCTCTCCCCACTACCACCCCCTCTGCCAACCGCCGGTGGCCGAAGGGGAAGCCACCGGCCGGATCCTGGAACTCGGGCGATTGGCCAACCAGCCTGCCTATATCGTCCACATGACCTGTACCGAAGCGGTGGAGGAGCTGGCCCGAGCGCGCGGCAAGGGGTGGGCGGGCTACGGTGAGACCTGCCCTCAGTACCTGCTACTCGACGATTCGGTATACGATCTGCCGAACTTCGAGGGAGCCAAATACGTACTCTCCCCCCCTATTCGTAAAAAACATGACCAGGAAGCCCTGTGGGGCGCGCTGGCCAACGGCATCGTTCAGACCGTGGGTACCGACCACTGCACCTTCGACTTTCACGGCCAAAAAGATATGGGTCGCGACGATTTCCGCAAGATCCCGAACGGCTTGAACGGCCTCGAAGAGCGCCTGTCTCTCCTTTACACCCACGGTGTAGCAGAGGGCCGCATCACGGAGAACCGTTGGGTCGAGGTCTGCTGTACGAACCCGGCCAAGCTGTTCGGACTCTATCCGAAGAAGGGCTCCATCGCCCCCGGCGCCGACGCCGACCTCGTCTTGTTCGACCCCAACCGCAAGACCGTCATAAGCGCTGAGACCCACCACAGCGCCTGCGACTCGAACGTCTACGAGGGCTTCGAGCTGAAAGGCTCGCCGAGCCAGGTCTACGTGCGGGGCCACCTGTCGTTCGACGACGGCACCTTCCAAGGCGAGAAAGGCCGAGGGCGCTTTCTGGCCCGTACTACGGCCGGCGGCCCGCTCTAAGCCCCGACCTCCGACCCGGGCGAGGGCACTCTCCGCGGTCGGGGCCGTCGGCAGGGTCGGCGGTGCGAGCGCCGCCGACCCCACTCCGCTCAGGACAGCCCGCTCAAGCGTCCGAGCTGCTCGCGTCGGGCGTTACGGAAACGCTCGGCGTTGTCGTCGAGCTGGCGCCCGAGCCGACGGATCTGGAGCAGCGCTCCCCGGGCATCCCCGGCTTGCTTGCGAGCCGCCTGCTCGGCGGTGCGAACCAGTAAGGTCAACCTCTCCACCGACAGGTCCTGGAGTGCCGAGAGTTCCTCCGGAGTAGCGACCAGGCCCGCTTGCGTCTGGAGCCGGAGCAGCTCCCGGACCAGCTCCTGCCCTTCGGCTCCGACAGACTTCTCCCTCAGGAGTACGGTCTGCAGCTGCTCGGTCAGTTCCACCTCTCGCATCCATAGGTCGATCCAAGAGAGCTCCCAGCGTAGGAAGCGCAAGAGTTTGGGCTCGGCCCCCTTCAACTGCCCGAGATCGGCCTGACGTCGCTGCTCTAAGCAGAGCTTCTGGCGCGCGCTCGCCAGGGCGCCTAGGCGCTGAAACAGCCCTCGCTGCTGCTCGCCGGTCGGCGTCTCGAGCTCTAAGAACCCTTGGATCTCGGCCAACGTCGCGAGGTCTAGCTTGGACAGCTCCCGGCCGAACACCCCGTCGGGCCCACCGCTGAGCCCCAGGGGTGTCCTTAGGCGCTGCAGCTCATCGCGCAGTCCGCGGTGACTGCTCCTGCCGGTCAGCCAGTCATCCAAGGACCTACCCAACCGCTGGAGTGCGCTGTCGCGTTCATAGAGCCGACTCTCCTGGGCCAGGTAGCCCTCGGAGAGGCCTGCGCCGAGAAGGGCGCCCAGAGCCAACAGAGCGAAGAGTCGTTTCACCCCGCGCTACCTGCTGCTAGAGCCGGACGGGGTGGTCCCCGCCAGGCTAGCTCGGAACTCTTTGGCTAAGTCCTCGGGGGCCATGATCGAGATGGTCGGAGAGAAAACGGTATCCAAGCCTAGAAACAGAGAGACGATGGGCCCGTTTCGGACGGACTGCTGGTCGCGCTGGGGTATCCCATCGAAGTAGAAGATGAGGCCTAGACCGAGGGTGATAAACCACGCAGCCTTGCCCAGTCCGACGGCTATTCCGACCCGCTCATCGACCTCCTTGGCCAACACCTTCTCCTCTTTGAGCCGTCGCTGGAGGGTCAGCCCCAGGCTGAAGACGACCAGAAAGAGCAGGACGAACAGCAGCAAAAGCACGGTCTTCTCCACGAACCCCACGCTGAAACCGGTCAGCAGGCTGCCTTGGATCTTGGCTCCTAGACCTCGGTACATACGCAGAGAGATGGCCGCTCCGATCAGTAGAGCCAGAGCTTCGGTAAGCTCGATGATAGCCCCCCGCTGTTTCGCCAGGAACACCAAGAATATGTACGCCACTATAGCGAGAAGGTCGAAACCGCCCATGCTGTCTTGTTACCTCTAAGGCTCAAGCTTCCCTCGAGTCCGATCCGCTTCCTTCTCGGCTAGAGGCCACCACGCTCGACGGGCCGACGAAGAGGGAGCCGAGCTGCTCCCCCGAACGCGCGCTTATGATCAGCCGCAGTGAAACCCCCACCCAGTTCGATGCCCAGCGCCCCTACCCCACCCGTTCCCCTCGAGAGCTCTCCGGGAGCCTAGCCGCTCGGTCCTTAGCTCTACTCTTGAGCCTCGGCCTGCTCGTCTTAGCCGGCTGTGCCAGCTCCGGGGGGACCGGCAGCAACCGGAGCCCCAACGACCCCGCTGGCCGGGGTCCAGGAAGCGCTGGCAGCACGCTCGGTTTCCGGCTGTCGGTCAATCCCAACGGGGTCATCGATCGCACAGGGAGAGGGTACTACGCCATCTTGCTCAACGCCCAAGGCACCCCGATCGAGGTCA
>CAZDLH010000150.1:0-6405 GCA_964505925.1 uncultured Burkholderiales bacterium | reverse complement strand
ACGCCTCTCAACGGGATTTTGGGCCTGTCCGAAGATCTGCAGCGGACCGCTCGAGTGCAAGGGGTCAGACTAGGACTCGAGCAGATCGGAAAGTCGGCCCGCTCGTTGTCGGTGTTGGTCAACGGGATCCTCGACTTCACCAAGATCGAGTCGGGTAGAGTCGAGATCGATCGGCATGCGTTCCAGCTCGAAGAGGTGCTGGATGCGGCGTTGGCAACGGTGGTCTACACCGCACAACAGCGGGGTCTCGAGGTCGTCGTCGCCCTAGACGGTGCCGTGCCCTCCGAGCTCCAGGGAGATTCGCACCGGATCAAACAGATCCTGATCAATCTGCTGGGCAACGCCATAAAGTTCACCGAGCGCGGTCACGTAGAGTTGCGGGTGGTGAAGGTGGCCGACCACGAAGCCCTCGACTTTGTGGTCAGCGACACCGGGATCGGCATCGCCCCGGAGAAGTTAGAGCTGATCTTCGAGCCGTTCGCTCAAGCCGACACGAGCACGACCCGACAGTTCGGGGGGACCGGCCTAGGGCTCACGATCTGCCGGAGTCTCACTCAGCTGATGGACGGCTTCTTGATGGTGGAGAGCCAGCTCGGACTCGGCAGCCGCTTCACTTGCAGACTTCCGCTGAGGACGCTCGAACCTTTCACCCCACCCGATTGGAGCGAACGAACGATCTGCATCCGCGACGAGCAGCCCCTCCATAGGGCCGAGGTGGTCAAACTCGTCGAAGCGTGGGGAGGCGAGATCGTCGCGGATGCGGTCGGTGCCGACCTCTTGCTCTGCGACAGCAGCCCCCCGCCGTCCCGCGGTACGAAACCGACGCTGCGGATCGTCGATCATAAGGAACTCAGAGGCGAAGAGGAGGATCTGGGCGGGACCCGGCTCTCGCTTCGCCCGCTGCTCCGGAGCGACTTGGGGCGAGCGCTCGAAAAGGTCGAGCCCTCTGTGGGGGCGGCTTCCGTCGAGCTGGTGAGACCGGCGCCGGCGGTCGGGGCTCGGATCTTGATCGCCGAAGACCACGAGATCAATCAGATGGTGATCCGAAGGATGGCGCAGACCTGGGGGTACGAAACGGTCTTCGCCTCTTCCGGCCAGGAGGTTCTCGAGCTGCTCGAACGGGTCGAACCGCACCTCATCTTGATGGACATCGAGATGCCGGAACTCGACGGCTTTCAGGCTAGTCGGTTGGTGCGAGCGCGGGAGTTCAATGCGGGAGCCGCGGCCTGGGTTCCGATCCTGGCGGTGACGGCCCACCTCGCTCCGGAACTTCGCCGGCGCTGCCTCGAAGCAGGACTCGACGATCTTGTAACCAAGCCTATCTCGAGGAGCCAGCTCGCGGAGCGATTAGTGGTCTGGGAGAAGGTGCTCGAGCAGCCCGAACTGAGAGTTCAGGCCCGGTACCACGGTCATACAGAGCTGAAAGGCTGGCCAGCGAAGTTCCTACAAGAGATCAACGGCTGCCTCTCTACGCTGCGCTTAGCTTACGAGCAGAACCAGCACGAAGAGTTTCACCAGGGGCTGAGCCGGCTGGAGCAGCTCTCCTTCTCGGCAGGTCTGTTCGCCTGGGGCGGCAGACTCGCCAGCCAGAAAGATAGCCCGATAGATGAGGGGCTTCTCTTGGAAAAGTTTCAAAAGGAGTGGGTCCAATTTGCGCCAACTCTGCTGTCCACCGGGGGGGATGCACGGTAGGTCGCGCCTTTCGTTTTGTAGACCGGACCGTCCCAACTAAATCGACACATGTCTCTCTTGGTATTAAAAGGTTTCCAGCCCAGGGTTTGGGCCAAAGCTGCCTACGCGAAGTATCTTCGCTCGGATAAGGATAGCTTTCTGGTCGATGCCTGTCCGGGCGCCGGCAAGACGAAGTTCGCGGTTATGTTGGCCATGAACGAGCTCCGGCGGGGGGCCGTCGACCGGATCGATGTGGTGGGTCCCTCGGTCCACATCTGTCGCCAGTGGGCTCAAGAGATGGCGCGCTGGGGCATCCTGTTGGACTCGGAAAACGACCGCGAGGCGTCCGACTGTCACGGCCGGGTGTTCACTTATCAGCGGCTCGGAATGAGCCCGGGCGCTCTGAAGGTCGGGTCGTCGCCCCGGCGGCTGGTCATCCTCGACGAGATTCATCACGCCGGAGATCAGAAGACTTGGGGCGATGCTCTACGGGCCGTGTACGCGAGAGCTCACCGGAGACTTCTACTGAGCGGGACCCCCTTCCGTAGCGACGGCTCACCGATCCCCTTCGTCACCTACTCAGGGGGTACTCACGGCACCTCCGTATCGGACTTCTCCTACGGCTATGGTGAGGCGCTGCGGGACGGCTACTGCGCTCCGCTTTTTTTCCCTCACCACGACGGGGACTTCCAGTGGGAAAGAGACGGCACTCTTTTCCGGTCCGGGCTGTCCGGGAGACTGGGCGGACAGCTCGATGCGGATCGACTCCGGACCGCCTTCGCCCCCGAAGGGGAGTTCGTGCAAGAGCTGCTCCTCGAGGCACACCAACATCTCATGTCTTTGCGCTTGGAACACCCCGAGGCCGGGGGCATCGTGTTCGGTAGGGATGTGGCCAACGTCCGGGCTCTGGCCGAGGTGTTCGAGCGGATCTCAGGGATCAAACCGGTGACGGTGACCAACGACGATAAGGACGCTGGAGAGCGCATCCGTCGATTCAAAGACTCTCGGACCCCCTGGCTCATTTCGGTGAGAATGGTGTCCGAGGGTGTGGACATCCCTCGACTGAGAGTGGGCGTCTATCTCTCTCCGGTTCAGACCGAGATGTTTTTTCGCCAGGCGGCCGGGCGCCTCGTGAGGCTCGTCGACGGGATGGAGGATCAGAGCGGTTTTCTCTACATCCCTTCTCTTCCGAGGCTCGTGGAGTACGCCGCCCACATGACCAGCGAGCGCCGACACGCGATCGGAAAGCCCAACGCCGAGGACGGACTGGGCTTCGAGTTTCAAGCGGAAAAAGAGCAGACCGAAAGAGACGATCAGGAGATGTCGTACCGGTTCTTAGCGGCGGTGGGGGAACGAGCCGGTGTGGTCGAGCTCCAGACCCCGGTCGGCGATGGCGGTCAGACCCTCTTCGATTTCGCAGCGGATCTGGTCGAGAGCGAACCGGATGATGAGCCGGTCACGGTCGGAGGCCTGGCGACGCCAAGGTCGTCGGACCCGCCGCTACTCCTGGACCGCAAAAAAGAAGTTCGACGGCGAGGCGGTCTCCTCGCGTCTTTGATCAATGACCTTTACCGCACCCACAAGGTTCCGTACGCCAAGATCCACGCCCGTCTGAACTCCTTGCAGCGAGTCGATGGGCAGAGCCGATGCAGTCTCGAGCAGCTCGCCGAGAGAGAAGAGCTGCTCAAGGAGTGGATCCGAAGCGGTCGGCCTCCGGCCTACGTTGCCCCGAGGCGCTGAGCGCGCTAACCCGCGGGTGCGGGAGCCGGTTCGCAGTCCGTTCTAGGCTCGCAGATGTGGCCTTCTTCGGACGGTCCGGGGAGGAGGCGGGTGGCGGCTCGGGGGAGAACGGGCGCGCTATGGATAGACTTGCCCCCCCGAAACTATCGGCCCACATGGCCGCCCGTCAGCCCTCAGCCATCCGTATCGCCAGCATTCGATTCGCCGAGCGAAAGGATAGCGTCGAAGCGATCAACGTCGCCATAGGTAACGTCTCGCTGCCGATGCATCCGGCCATGCGGGAACGCCTCGCTCAGATGGGTCGCCCTGGAGGCGATTTCGCCGACGGGGTCGTGCGCTACAGCCAGACGGTGGGAACCGACGAGGCGCGGGAAGCCGTGAAGAATGTGCTGACCGCCAGCCTCCCTGGCGGCAAAGTCGGAGCTGGAACGCCCCTCCACATTCAGATCACCGACGGCGGTTCCCAGGCGATGGAGCTGATGATCTTAGCGTGCTGCGGTCCAGCGGGCTCCGAGGAGCGCCCACTGCTTCTGATCGACGCGTGCTACACCAACTATCTGGCTTTCGCAGAGCGGCTGGGTCGCAAGGTGGTCACGGTGCGTCGCGCCTTGACCGAAGAAGGTGAGTTTCCGATGCCGAGCCGGGAGGAGCTCGAGAGGGCCTTCGAGCGTTATCGCCCCGGCGCGGTGGTGGTCATCCCTTTCGATAACCCCACGGGAGCTCTCTATCGGAAGGCCGACCTGCTCCCTATCGCCGAGCTCTGCGTCCAGTACAACAGCTGGTTGGTCTCCGACGAAGCCTATCGGGAGCTGCACTACACCGGTGGGGAGACCCCGTCGGTGTGGGCTCTCACAGACGAGGATGTCCCAGGTCTCGTCGGTCGACGGATCGGCATCGAAACGGCTTCCAAGGTCTGGAACGCCTGCGGTATCAGGATCGGAGCGCTGGTCACCGACAACGCGGCTCTGCATCAGCAGTGCGTGGCCGAGAACACGGCCTCACTATGTCCGAGCAGTTTGGGTCAGACGGTCTTCGGCAGTCTGGCTGGAGAGTCCCATGAACGGCTGGCAGAGTGGTTCGCTGCGCAGCGGAGCTACTACAGCGAGATGATGACCACTTTTCATCAAGCGATGTTGGCTGCTCTTCCCGGAGCCATCGTCTCTCAACCTCAGGCTTCGCTCTACTCGGTGATCGATGTGCGGAGCCTCGTCGACGACTCTTTCTCCGCTCTCGATTTCGTGTTGTGGTGCGCCAACTCTGGAACGGTCCAGCTCCAGGGGCGCGACCTCACACTGCTGGTGGCGCCGATGGAAGGCTTCTACGATGCGGAGTCGGACTCCAACCCGGGTAGGACTCAGTTTCGTGTCGCTTTCGTCGAGCCTCCGGAGACGATGGCGCTGATCCCCCAGCTGTTTTCGGCTCTTTTCAAGGCCTATCTGGCCGAGCGCTACTATCCCAGCCCGGTGGGTTAGACGGTTGGCGAAACTCTACTTTCGCTACGGCGCAATGGGCAGCGCAAAGACTCTGAACCTGCTCGCCGTTCGACACAACTACGAGCTTCAAGGCAAGAGAGTTCTCCTGATGAAGCCGAGAACGGATGACCGCTACGGGGCTCAGACCGTCCGCTCTCGGGCGGGCCTGTCCTACGAGGCGGACCTGCTCCTCGACGATAACACGGAGTTCCGTCCTGAACTCTTCACCGGTCTCAGCTGTGTGTTGGTGGACGAAGGACAGTTTCTAAGCGCCGTGCTCGTGGAGCTCCTGCGCGATATCACGAGAAGGTACGACGTACCCGTGATCGCCTACGGGCTGCGCACGGACTTTCAGACCCAACTTTTTCCGGGGGCTCGAAGGCTCCTCGAGCTAGCGGACGCCATCGAGGAGGTGAAGACGACCTGCATGTTCTGCAATCGAAAAGCCGTCTTCAATCTTCGGCACGACGAGAAGGGTAGAGCGCTCACCGAAGGCCCCCAGGTGGTGCTGGGGGCGGACACCGCCTACTCGCCGGTTTGCCACCCGTGCTACGTTGAACGAACGGGGCAGCCCATCGGGGCCGCTCAGCCTATGGAGTCGGCTTGCCGTGTTTGATGTCGCAGACCAGCGGGAGGTGATCGGAGGCGACCCTCGTGAGGCTATCGTTCGGGGAGAAGGTTCGGTGTCGAAAGGGCAGGTCCCTTAAAAAGACGTGGTCTAGGACCCGTAAGGGGTATCTACCGAACCAAGTGGGGACGGGCTTGTCTTGGCTCGGCGTCAGATACTGAGACAGCTCTTGATACTCCCTGGTCTGCCATCCGCAGTTGAGGTCTCCGAGGAGGAGAACCGGGCCTCGACAGTCGCTGAGGATCTCGCAGATCGCTTTCGTCTGGAGCCTCCGCTCCGGTCCGGTCAGACCGAGATGGGTGTTGAAGACGGTGACGGGACCTAGGCCGGGGCAGTCGATCTTGGCGGCCTGCAGTCCTCTTTGTTCCTGCCCGACGAGGCGGGGCACGAGGGGGAGCATCCGCCCTCGGCAGCTGAGGAGTGGGAATCGGCTCAAGAGGGCTAAACCGTATCTTCCTCCGTCTTTGTCCAGCGTCGCGAAGTAGTGGTGCTCGGCGGGCCACAGCCTGACCAACTCCTCTAGCTGATCTCTTTTGGCGGTCCTGCGACAGCCGCGATCGACCTCCTGGAGCGCTACGATGTCCGGTTGGTATCGCGCCAAGACTTCGGCGATGCGTCGGACGGAAAGTTTCCCATCCAAGCCGATGCAGGAGTGGATGTTGTAGGTCATCACCCTCAGGGCCCCGGGTTCCGGGGGGTTGGGCGTGACCCCTTCGATAAGGGTGTCAGGACGACACCGAAGCTTCGCTAGACGCCGGAGCTCAGAGACTCTCAGCGGCTCCTTAGGTAAGGGTAGAGAGCCCGGAAGATAGGCTTCCTTCCGCGCTCGGAAGATGAGCCATATCTCGTAGCGCCGAAGGTCTAAGTGGCGCACTAAGCGTTCGAGATGCTGAA
>CAZDLH010000149.1:2840-6419 GCA_964505925.1 uncultured Burkholderiales bacterium | reverse complement strand
AGAGGGCGGTGATATCAAAGAGGTCAAAGAGCAAGATATCTTCATGGGCGATTTCCCCTGCATGACCGAGAAGGGGACGTTCGTCATCAACGGTGCGGAGCGGGTGATCGTGAGCCAGTTGGTGCGCTCGCCGGGTATCTACTTCGATGCTACTCGGGACCTGACCGGCAAGAAGGCCTTCTCGGCAACGGTGATCCCGAACCGAGGAGCCTGGTTGGAGTTCGTCACAACCTCCGATGACATCATCAACGTCTCCATCGACAAGGCTCGGAAGCTGCCGGCAACGGTGCTCCTAAGAGCGATCGGTTACGGTACCGACGATGAGATCCGCGAACTGTTCAACCACGAGCCGCTCATCGAGGCCTCTCTCGAGAAAGACCCGAGCAGTTCGACGGAAGAAGCGCTCATCGAGATCTATCGTAAGCAGCGTCCTGGAGACCCCCCGTCGGTGGAGAGCGCTAACGCTCTGCTCAATAACCTTTTCTTTAGCGCTAAGCGCTACAACCAGGCGAAGGTCGGTCGATATAAGCTGGCCCGGAAGATCGGTCGTCTGATCACCTGTGAAGAGACCGGCGCAGTGGTCAGGCCGGGAGTCATCGAAGACCCCGACTCCGGCGCGGTCATCCGTTATCCGCAGGTTCTCGATAAGGACGACCTCGTCTCTATCGTGCGCTACATCTTGGCTCTGATGAAGAGGCAGCTTCTGGATAGGCCCCCGGCCGAAGGGGTTCCTGAGGGCGGCATCGAGATGTACGAAGATCGCGGGTTGGTCTATCTGACGCCCGTGAGCGATGAGCACTATCCGGTGCCCGTGCGCGTCGATGATATCGACCACCTTGGGAACCGCCGGATCCGAGCCGTCGGAGAGCTGCTTCGGAACCAGTTTCGAGTAGGTCTGCTGCGACTCGAGCGCGTGGTGCGAGAGCGGATGACGGTCCAGGATCTCGAAACCGTGACCCCGCAGGCTCTGATCAACATCCGCCCCGTGGTGGCTGCGATCAAGGAGTTCTTCGGCTCCTCTCAGCTGTCTCAGTTTATGGACCAGACCAACAGTCTGGCGGAGCTCACCCACAAGCGGAGGATCTCGGCTCTCGGGCCTGGAGGTCTGTCGCGCGAACGGGCGGGCTTCGAGGTGCGGGACGGTCACTACTCCCACTACGGGCGTATCTGTCCGATCGAAACTCCAGAAGGTCCGAACATCGGACTGATCGGTGCGCTGGCCACCTACTCTCGGGTGAACCACTTCGGTTTTATGGAGACCCCTTATCGACGAGTGATCGTTCGGGCTATGGCCGATATCAAGCACGGCGATATCAGCTATAAGCGGGGAGAGATCCTAGAGCGCAACGATATCAATGAGTTGGTGCTCCACCATAACGATCTTCCGCTGCAGGTGGAAGTGACGGATCAGCTGGACTACCTGTCGGCCGACGAAGAGGACCGGTACGTTATCGCCCAGGCTAACACCCGGGTCGACGAACGGTTGCGTGTGATCGACGAGCGGGTGGTCGTGCGGGCCAAGCACGAAACTCAGATCGTAAACCGCGATCGCATCGACTACATGGACGTTTCTCCGAAGCAGATCGTCTCGATCGCTACGGCGCTGATTCCGTTCTTGGAGCACGACGATGCGAACCGAGCGCTGATGGGCGCCAACATGCAGCGGCAAGCGGTACCGTTGGTCATCCCTGAAGCCCCCATCGTCGGTACCGGAGTCGAGTATCGTGCGGCTAAGGATTCCGGTGCGCTCTTGGTCTCCAAGGTGGGCGGAACGGTTCTCGAAGCCTCTGCTGAAGAGCTCAAGATCGCCGCCGACGACGGGACCACCGTCACCCACAAGCTGCACAAGTTCCTTCGCTCGAACGCCGGGACCTGTATCAACCAGCGCCCCGCTGTCTGGCCGGGGGATCGAGTGGAAGAGGGGACGGTCCTCGCGGACGGCGCCTCTTCGGTGAACGGTGAGCTCGCTTTGGGCCGCAACATCCTGGTGGCCTTCATGCCCTGGGAAGGGTACAACTACGAAGACGCTATCTTGATCTCTGAAGAGCTGGTCAGAGATGACGTTTTCACTTCCATCCACATCGAAGAGTACGAGTGTGAGGCTCGGGACACCAAGCTCGGTGCCGAAGAGATCACCCGAGATATTCCGAACGTCGGTGAAGAGGCGCTCAAGGATCTCGACGAGCGGGGGATCATCCGTATCGGAGCTGAGGTCCACACCGACGATATCCTGGTGGGTAAAGTCACTCCTAAGGGAGAGACTGAACTTACGGCCGAGGAACGGCTCCTCCGAGCCATCTTCGGTGAGAAGGCCCGCGATGTACGGGACACCTCTTTGAAAGTTCCGCACGGCGGAAAAGGAAAGGTGATCGACGTCAAGGTCTTCACCCGCGAGGATACGGAGGAGCTGAGCCCTGGTGTGAACCAGTTGGTGCGCGTCTATGTGGCCCAGCGCCGGAAGATCCTGCAAGGGGATAAGATGGCGGGCCGCCACGGTAATAAGGGTGTCATCTCGATGGTTCTGCCGGTCGAGGATATGCCTTATCTGCCGGACGGTACCCCGATCCAGATCGTGCTGAACCCGCTGGGCGTTCCGTCTCGAATGAACATCGGGCAGATCCTGGAAACCCATTTGGGTTCCGCGGCTGCGATGTTGACCGGACCGGACGGCGAAAGGATGCGGGTAGAGGTCCCGGTTTTCGACTCCGCCAGGGAGAAGGAGATCGATGAGCTGATGAAGTTGGCTCGGATCAAGTACTCTTTGGGCTTGAAGGGTTACGAACTGACGACCGAAGAGGTGGACTACGTTCTCTCGGAAGAGAATCAGGTCGATCGTCTCCTCCACTTCCTGAACTTTATCGAGGGCGCCGTGATCACGCGCGTCGAGGTCGAGGGCTTGGTGGAGAAGGCTTCCGGTAAGAAGCTGGTCGCAAAGATCAAGGCTTTCTTGAAAGAGGAGCTGGAGTCCCTCGAGCTGATGCCTACGGACGAGGAGCTCGATGAGGTGATCATCGACCGGACTCTGGAGGAGCGGCTCGCGCTGGTCCTCTCGACCAAGGCTAAGCCGACGTCTCCGGAGACGGTCGCCAAGCTGGCCGACTTCATTCAGCGGTACCGAACCATCCCTTCGGACTACAAGTCGGTCCTGTTCGACGGTCGAACAGGGGAGGCGTACGACCGTCGGGTGACGGTCGGTTGGATGTACGTGCTCAAACTCGCTCACCTAGTGGACGACAAGATTCACGCGCGTTCTACCGGTCCGTACTCGCTGATCACCCAGCAGCCGCTGGGCGGTAAGGCGCAGTTCGGAGGACAGCGCTTCGGGGAGATGGAGGTCTGGGCTCTCGAGGCTTACGGGGCCGCCTACACCCTCCAGGAGCTGCTGACGGTCAAGTCCGATGACGTGATCGGTCGAGTTAAGACCTACGAGGCGATCGTTAAGGGCGAAAACGTCCTTGAGCCGGGCGTGCCGGAGTCCTTCAAGGTCTTGATCAAAGAGCTTCAGAGCCTCTGCTTAGATGTCAGGGTGAAGAGCTTCGACCGAACCGGAGACCTACGGGAGGTCGAGATCAAGGCTGT
>CAZDLH010000149.1:1469-2830 GCA_964505925.1 uncultured Burkholderiales bacterium | reverse complement strand
GCTCGCGAGCTGGGTCTCGATCTGAGCCAAGAAGCGCTATCGTCGCTCTAGTGAGCTAGGCGACTTTAGCGAAATAGCGAAAGGAGTGGAGGTTTCAGCCTCCGCTCCTTTTTGCATTGGCTCGGTGGTAAAAAGGATGAATGAAACGCCTTCCTGTATGCCGGCGGCTGCGGGCGTACAGGAAGGCGAAGCCTAGTCAGGAAAAACGCTCACTGATGGATACCGAGTTGGGGATAGAACTCGTCGACCGAGAGCGCCGGAACCTCTATGTTGCACTAGGGGCGCTAGGCCTATTCCTGCTGCTGGTCGTTGGGCATCGATTTCTGTTTAGAGGATGGGAGCCGAAAAGCGAGCTCGCTCTGGAGATCAAGGAGCGACTGCGCTGGCTGTCTCTTCCGGTGTTGGTGTTGGTCCCTTTTTGGTGGGTGACCACGCGTCTGCCGGAGCTCTTCTACCTGTCGGCCGAGACTTTTTTAACCTGTGTGTTGGTCTTGATCGCGTTGCTCGTCGAGCCTTTGAGGAGCGCGCTGACGCGGGCCTCTCGGCTGCCTAGCGGTCTGCTGTTCGCGCTCCTCTACTCGGGCCCTCTGGCGCTTTATATTGCGTCTCTTTTGCAGCTTCCGATCTTGGGAGGGGCCAACGGATACGCCCTGGGTACCGTGCTGGTTTTCTTCGTCTTCTTGCAGCTCGTCTACCTCTATCTGTTCCGCTGGCTTCAGTGGCGTCACCCCTTGGCCTTGGTTCTTCGCTCCCGGCTGCGCTCTTGGGCGTACGTGGCGATCCTGGCTGCTACGCTGTACTTCGCACTGGACCGTTTCCCGGGGGTCACGGTGTCGGAGGACTGGCTGGGCATGCTGTTCGGGGCTCTCGTACTGCTCGTGCTGCTGGTGTCCTCTGAGGCGCTCCTGGCTACCGTCTTCGACTTCTACTTTCCGGTGGCTCGGCGGACCGAGATCCCGACCTTCTTTCGAGATCTGGTCAGGGGCTTGGTCTACATCGGCCTTTTTCTGGCCTTCGTCGGGCTGGTACTAAAGCGCGATCTCGACTCTCTTTTGGTCGGGTCAGCCGTGATCACGGTCGCGATCGGCTTCGCCCTGCAGGAGACTTTAGGAAACTTTTTTGCGGGTCTGGCCCTGCGCATAAGTCGCCCGTACAGCTTGGGGGATAACATCGAGGTCGGGGAGATCGTCGGACGCGTAGACAAGATCGATTGGCGCCAGACCAGCATCTATACCTTCACCGGCGACCACGTGATTCTGCCCAACTCGCTACTCGCCAAGGAGTCGATCCAGAACCGCTCGACACCCAATCCGCTACACGCTCGGGATATCCGAGTGGGCTTGCATCATCGCCATCCTCCG
>CAZDLH010000149.1:0-1459 GCA_964505925.1 uncultured Burkholderiales bacterium | reverse complement strand
AACGAGGTGATCTCCTGTATCTTGGGGGCGCTCAGGGATCTCGAGTCGGTCCGTAAAGAGCCGAGCCCTGAAGTGCACCTCATGGAGCTTTCCGGAGCCTACAACACCTACCGAGCTCGCTTTTGGATCGATGACTATTCCGGTCGGTACCAGATCGACTCGTCGGTCCGGATCGGGCTTTGGTATGCCTTCCGGCGCGAGGGTCTCGAGCTACCGTATCCGATTCGAAGCCTGGTTCAGGCGCGGGAGGAGCCGGAGACCGACAGAGGGGAGATCTTCACCTTCCTCTCGACCGTCGACTTCCTGGAGGCGCTGGGTCCGGAGGTCTTGGAACGGCTCGCTGAGCGGGCCCGCTTTCTCCTGTTTAGCGGTGGCGAGAAGATCTGTCGTCAAGGCGAGCCCGGCGATAGCTTTTACGTCATCCGGAGGGGTCAGGTGGGGGTAGAGGTTCGGGATGCCGATGGGGAAGTCTTCTTAAGTTCGGAGATGGCGGTGGGGAACTACTTCGGCGAGATGGCGCTCCTCACCGGTGAACCGAGGTCCGCCACCGTGTTCGCTAAGTCGGACGCCGAACTCTTAACGGTCTCCAAGGAGGACCTCAGAGAGCTCATCGTGGCCAATCCTGAGGTGGAGAGGATCGTTTCGAAGGTCCTTGCGCAGCGCCAACTCCGCACCGAGCGCGCTAGAGAAGAGGCTGCAGAAGAGCGAACCTCCAAGAGTCGAAAAGACGCCGAAAGTGGGCGTCGACTCGAGCAGCTTTCCGAACAGTTGCTGCGAAAGATCCAGGCGTTTTTTAGCTACTAGGCAGACGCGCTCGGACCCGCATTCAGCCTCGATTTGGTTCGGGTTGACACTCCCTAGGGCCGGTGCTATTATGTGGAAGCAAATTTTGCTGGTCGCTCTGAAACCTCGATTTCATCAGGTTTTTCGACCGAAAGCCTCAAGAAGGGAGCGTTCCCGACACATCGATCTTCGGTGAAATCTGGTAGCGTTTTAGCTTCTTGAGGTCTGAGCGATAATAGGCAGGACACAAGGAGTTTTTTTATGCCCACAATCAACCAGTTGGTGCGAAAAGGGCGGAAGGCGCAGAAGCGTAAGAGTAAATCGCCGGCCCTCCAAGTTCGCTTCAATTCATTGAAGTCGAAAGTGATTCGCAGCAGTAAAGGTTCCCCGCAAAAGCGCGGTGTCTGTACTCAGGTTAAAACCGTGACCCCCAAGAAGCCGAACTCGGCACTTCGTAAGGTCGCGCGTGTCCGTCTGACGAACGGGATCGAGGTTTCCGCGTACATCGGTGGGGTGGGGCATAACTTGCAAGAACACTCCGTGGTGTTGATCCGGGGCGGTAGGGTAAAGGACCTTCCTGGTGTGCGTTACCACATCGTTCGAGGCACCCTGGACACCGCAGGTGTCGCTAACCGCCGTCAAGGACGCTCTAAGTACGGAGCAAAGCGGCCTAAGT
>CAZDLH010000148.1:0-6451 GCA_964505925.1 uncultured Burkholderiales bacterium | reverse complement strand
TCCCGTTCGGGGGTGGACACTAGGGCCAGCGCCTACGCGGCGCTGCGCGAGCTAAACCACTACAGCGATGCGAAGACCAGATACCGAGTGGAGTACTCCGACGGTCGGAGGTTCGAATCCCACGAGCCGCCCTACGATTTCACCTTTTTGGTCTCGACCCAGAGCGGTCGGAGCACCCTGGACGGTCCGAGGGCTCTGGTCTCTATGGTCGGCCGGCGGATCGTGATGGAAGCGACCTCCGAATTCACGCAGAAGATAGCGAGCAACCGAGACAATATTCGCAAGCACCTGGTCGCCACCGATGAGAGAGGCTGCAACCAGAATTTCTTCACCTTCGGGCTCTCCTCGATAGAGGTGCCGCTGCGCACTTTTTCAACGGCGTGCGGGGCCCGCTTTCTAGCCGAGATGTGCGAAGAGCTCCGGTTCGGTAGATTTCAGGAGCGCCCGGAACAGTTCCGACTCGACCCTGTCTTCTCCAAGGACTTCCTCAAGGAGCAGAGGCTGGACGAGGCGGGGTTGAGAGCTCGCCTTCTGCAAGCTAAGGAGGGCCGACTGAACCTCCTCGAAGGCTTCACGGCCCAACTCGATGAGCTGCGGGAGCGCGCGGATTCGAGCGTTCTCGGAAAGCTCGTGACCCTGGAGAAGGATCTGGCATCGGCGCTGACCCGAGCCCAAGGCGAAGGGGGGCGCTCCGGGATCGCCGCCGCGGGTATCGCGGCCAACGCTCGGGAACTCAAGGAGCGAGCCTGGCCTATCTTGCTGGGGCTGGTAGAGCGGGTCTTGGTCGATCCGAACCGACGCCTGATCGCCGCCCAGCAGCTCTTGGGCGACCTAAAAGAGACCTTCACCGGCCTTCGAGATCGAGCGGTCGGCCGCAGCTCCGAGCTGGAAGGGAGGCTGCGCAAAGGGCAGGCTGCTCTCAGGCGACATCGCCGGGAGCTCGAGGCCATCGACCGGGACCCCTGGCTTCGCTTCTCCTTCTGGCGAAAAACTGCATTCCGCGAGGCTTTCACCGCTCGTTACAGCAGAGACGCGAGGATCCTGTGGGAGATGATGTTCGAAGAGGTGCTGTTCTCTCCCGACGTTTCGGTTGAGGTTCTAGACGCCTTGCTGACTCGCATCCACGATCTCGAGCGGCGGCTAGCTAGCTTCGACCTTTTTCTCGAGCAGCTCGGCAAGGAGTTCCGCGCGCTCTCTCAGCAGGCTGGTCAAGCGAAGATCCCGATCAACGGTCGTTGGGTGAGAACCTTGACCGGGCGGGAGTCCGAGCACCAGGATCCGGTCGAGGCGGCCTACGAGGGGATCGTCGGGAGTCGGTTTCGGGATCTCACCGAAGACTTTTTGAAGCGCGAGGTTACGCCCTACCTCAAAGCCACGGCGAGCGAGGCCGACGAAGGGGTCGAGGGGCTCTTGGCCTTGGAGCGCCGAGGGGTCTCTCTAGAGCAGCTGAAGCGGGATCTATGGACCCTGGCTACCCGGCAGATGACTTCGGTGGGCCGCCTCGAGAACACCGACGTGATCCGAGCGTTCATGCAAGAGTCCGACGCCACCGCCACCTTTCAACAGGTAGCGCGTCTGTCCGCACCGTTTCTGGAGCTGGACCGCTCCGACACGAAGTTCGAGGACCATCCCGGCAAAGAGCAGGTGATGATCGGTTTTGCCGATGCCCACTCCGGGGGAGGGGCGCCTCAGCAGAGATTTAGGGAGCTGTGCGACACCTATATCGACGGGGTCGCCGGCCATCACGACGAGCGCCTGGTCCCGCTGCAGAACAGCTATCAAGTGGTGTTCTACCGCGAGTACGGGGCTTTCCCGTTGCGCCTTTGGACCCACCTGAACGCTCTGAGCCAAGCTTACGAGCGGCAGCTGGAGCGGTCGCGGATCCCTTTGCACCTCGGAGGCAAGGCCGAATCTTATATTCCGATAGTGCGGGCGGCCCGAGAGGATCTCGACCGCTTGGCGACCTTGTATATTCTGGGGACCGTCCCAGGTATCGATGTCTTCGACAAGGACCAAGAATCGGACCGGACCAGGCTGGATTTCACGTCCAACGGTCTACGCCGAGTGCTCCACTTTTCGGGCACCCTAGACGAGATCTCCGAGCGGCTGTACGAGCTGGGCGTCGAAGAGGTTCCCGAGCATCTGTCGCGTCAGCTGGAGCGTCGACGATACGAGCTGGGGGACGAAGAGTTCGTCCGGCGGCTCTTGGCTTTTCGGAACGCCCTGTACGACTCGGACATCTCCCGAGAGGACAGAGAGCGACGGATGGGCCTTTTGGACGCCTATCTGTCTAGCGACCGCGGTCTGGTCGAGGCCCGAGCTCGACTGGCTCAAACGGGAACCGAGGCGCTCTCCAGCGCCTTGGCGGCGCCGCAGCCAGCCGTATCTCGGGTGGACGAGCCGACGGAGACGCAAGCTCCGACCGCCACTGGCTCGGCCGCCGCTGGTTCGGCCCCCACTGGTTCGGCCGACACTGGTTCGGCGGACCTGCTGGGCGACCTGGAGCGACTAGCCCAGCTGAGGGATAGCGGCGTCTTGACCGAGGAGGAGTTCGACGAACAGAAGCGGCGACTCCTGGAACGGAGTAGTTAGATGAACATCCCGGAACTGAATCCGGATAGGCTTTTTTCGACCCTGGAATCCTTGGTGGCTATGCCCTCGGTGTCTCGGGATCGGCCGGCTTGCCACCGGGTCTTGGAATGGATCCGGGAGGGGATCCCCCAGTGGGATAGCTTCCATTCCGAGCTCTATCAGGTGGAGGAGTACCAGAGCCTGATCGTGAGCACCCGACCGGGTCGCCGGGCCCCCATGATCCTCAACGGGCATATCGATGTGGTTCCGGGACACCCTCACCAGTTCTCCCCGGAGCGTCGAGGTGACGAGCTGTGGGGGCGGGGGACCTACGATATGAAGGGGTCGATCGCTGTCTATCTCGAGCTCTTGCGACGCCTGTCCGAGCTTCCCGTGGCCGAACGGCCCGACCTCCAGTTCCAGTTCGTCTCCGACGAGGAGATCGGCGGACACCGGGGGGTGGAGAAGATGGTGGACGACGGCTTTGAGACCGACCTGTTCTTGGCTGGAGAGCCGACGGACCTCGAGATCTGCAACGAGGCCAAGGGGCTTCTCTGGCTGGAGGTGACGCTCCAGGGGCAGCCCGGGCACGCAGCGCGGCCTTGGCTGTGCCGCAACCCGGCGACCGCGTTGGCTAGGGGCCTCCATCAGCTACTCGGGCGGTTTCCGGTTCCGGCTCACGAGATCTGGGAGACCACCGCTACCGTCACCGCTTTGGAGACGGAGCCGACCAGTCACAATCGTGTGGCCGGTGGCGCTAGCTGTAAGATCGATCTGCGGTACGTTCCCGACGACGACCCCCAGGAGCTCATCGATTTCGTCTCCCAGATCTTTCCGGAGAGTCGCGTAACGGTGATACAGTTAGCGGTGCCGCTCTCCACGCCGGCCGACGATCCCATGCTCTTGAGAGCTTCCGCGCTAGGCGGAGCGGCCTTGGATCGAGCCCCTCGACTTTTTCGCGAACACTTCGCCTCCGACGCGAGGTACTATAGCCATCGCGGAACATCGGCCATCTGCTGGGGTCCGAAGGGGTCCGGGATGCACGCCGATGACGAGCGGGTCGAACTGTCGAGCCTTCTCACCTATTCGAAGGTTATCGATTCGCTGGTCTTCGGCTGGGAGAGGGGCGAGATAGCCGAGCCTTGACCACGTAGCTAGTTCGAGAATGCGATGTATGGGTATAATAGGGCGCAGCGAGGTTTCTCACAGAGATCCCTGACGGTTTGAGGTTCGGTTTTCTATGGGGGACCTGCGCGGCTTTATCGATTCTAGTCGTGGGCAAGAGAGGTAGCACGGTGTCTCCAGCGCAGGTAAGAGACGGGTCGACAGATGGGTACAGCGGCTTCGTCATGGTCGTGGAGGACGAAGAAGCGGTAAGAGCTTTGGTGTCTCGGTATCTCAAGAAGTACGGGTTTACCGTATACAGCGCCGCAGACGGTCAGGAGGCTCTAGACTTTTTGACCGCTCGCAACGAGGCTCCGCGGGTGCTGGTGAGCGATGTGGTGATGCCCCGAATGGACGGCCCTAGTCTAGCTAGAGCCCTGCGTCCACGCTTCCCCGAGATGCCCATTCTTTTCGTGAGCGGTTACGTCGACGACAAGTTTTCGATCCCCGACCTAGACCGGAATTCGTACCGTTTCTTAGCCAAGCCGTTCTCGCTAGCCAAGCTTCTGAGTAACGTCGAAGAGCTACTGGTGTAGGAGAGCGGCCAACGGCAGGCGGCCCTCAGGAGGCGGGGGACGCCGGGGGCGCCTCGGACGTTTCGAGCTCCCGGTGGGCCGCTCGCTCCCCTCGTGTCAGGAGATAGACGGCAAAGCACGACCCGAGCATGCCGAAGAGCAGCCACATGGGGAACGGTTCGCCGAACAGCAACGGCGCTACCAGGATAGGGAATAGAAATCCCACCGCAGTGTTGGCCGAAACGATCTGCAGCGCATTGCTTCGCATGTAGGCGAACTGAAGAACCGCAAAGCAGACGATGGATAAAGCCAGCCAGAGGCTCCCGGCGGTCCACCAGGCCTTGAAGAGAGCGCCCCATTTCAAGAGGAGCAGGTTCAGTCCGCCGAGCACCCCAGCCAAGGTCCCCAGGGCGAACCCCAGATAGATCGAGCGGTGCCACAGGGCTACCGCCGACCACAGCCCGGAGCTGCCCAAGCTCACTATGAGTACCAAGCCGAGGGTGTCGCCGCTAAACTGAGATTCGGGTAAGGATGCGCTCAAGCTCTTGTAGCCCACCCAGAGGGTGCTGATGAGGATCGCGAACAGACCGGCGGAGTGGTAGCCGGTGATCCTCTCTTTTAAGACTTTGGAGGCGTAGAGATACAAAGGGATCAGGCCGAACACCCCCAGCGCTGCGGTCAGGTTTACCGGCCCGTAACCGAGCGCCAGGGCCAGAACGAAAGGGTAGGCGATCGACATGGCGACCCCGGTCATCCAGTGCCTGAACGCGGGCCACTCCCGACCTTGCCAGAGCGCTTTGACTGCGCCCTTTTCGAGCCAAGCGATACCGCCTTTTTGAAAGCCTTGGCCTAGGTTGTCTAGGGTGGCCGCCAGCAAAGCGTAGAAGAGAAAGAGGACCGCACCGTTGTTCATGAGGGGCTAGACCAGCTTTACGGGGACGGTATCTCGGGGGCGAGGTCGAGCGCATCGGTCAGAAGATAGTAGACACCGCTAGCGCGCCAGTTGAGCCGCGAGCCGTCACCGCCGCTGACGCGATAGAAAGCCGCCGACCAGGGGGGCATCCCCCGTTCGGAGGTGGCCGGGGCCGGGAGGGAGGCCGTGGCCACGCCCTTCACGCCCCGGAGCTCGATGACCTCGCCTCCGCGCGCCGGATAGTCCCCGACCAACTCCAGGTTCCGGTAGGTGAGTTCCGGGGGTCGAGGGTCGCTCGGTTCGAGGGCTGTGGCCTGGACGAAATCGAGGAAGAGCTCCTGGAACGGCGACTCGAGACCCTCTTGGATATTGGCCATGCCGACACCGGGAGCGGTCGCGAGCCGGTGAAGGGCGAGCATCCCGAACCGGTCGTGGAGGTAGCGCCAGAAGAGATAGCCCGAGCCGTAGCCCGAAAGCCGGTTTTCGAATTCGAAAAAGCCTCTTTGAAAGCCGTCTTCGAGGCTGGCCTGCAGGGCCTTTAGGAGAAAGCTGTTGCCCCCTTGTTCGCCGGTGAGCCCGAAGCCGGAAAGCTCCTCGTTGAGGACCGCCAAGCCTTCATTGAGGGTGACGGCCTCCTGCTGCGCCCCCACTGGGAAAGTGCCGTCCCGGCTCATTTTCTGATTAAAGAGGATAAGGTGGATGAATTCATGGGCGATGGTGACCAGACCGTCGTACAGGTCGGCCATCGCGCGATCCCCATTGATATAGAGGATCTCGCCCTCGTTCGAGGTCGGCGCGTCGGCCTTCGAGTATTGGTCGCCGGGGCGGAAAAAGCCGTACAGCTCCTGGCCTCCGATGGAGTCCGAGCTCAAGAACAGCAGGACGACGCGCTCGTCTCGATCGCGGCCCCCCGGGGGGTTGGTCTTCCATTCCGACCCGAAGCGCTCTCGGGTTTCGTGGTAGATCCCGCCGCCGGTGGGCGAGAACGGGTTGCTCCGATCGAAGGCCTCGGCGATCTCGGAGGCTCGCTCCGGGCTGAGGACCGGGACGCCGTCGAGCACCTCCGCAAAGATCAGGCAGTGTTCGGTCTGCTGATCGGTGAGCAGGCGGGCGAATTCGATCTCTCGGAAAGTGGTGGTGACGAACAGCCTGACGGTATCGCCCGGCGCTACATCGCCGTACCGGAGAGAGGTCTGCTGGGCGAGGTAGGGGGTTCGGTCCTGTTGGCTGAGGGCGGCCTCGGCCTCCGAAACCAAGGCGGTGGCGCACCGCGGCTGCTCTTCGAGGC
>CAZDLH010000147.1:0-6481 GCA_964505925.1 uncultured Burkholderiales bacterium | reverse complement strand
GGTGGCAATCCAGGGCCACCGAGAAAGCGAAGCACTGGGGGGTCTGGACCATTCGCAGGGTCTCCCTGTCCTCGGTCTTCAGGACGCGGTGACCTTCGATCCGTTTTACGGTATCGCGGACCGGTGAGGCGGGCACCGCTCCGTCGAACTCGGCGAGAGCCTCGAGCAGTCTCGCGATCAGTGAGCGCTGTAGAAACGGGCGAGCTCCGTCGTGGATCATCACGACGTCCCGCTCCCCTGGGCTCCACCGTCTGTTCAACTCCTCCAGGCCCAATCGGACCGAGTGTTGACGCTCGCTCCCTCCGGCGGTCACCGACCAGGTATCGGCGTCGGGAAAGTGTTCGGAGAAGAGGTCTGCGAACTCTGCGACCCTGGACGGATGCGTGGTGACGACCAAACCGCGCAGCGAACCCAGCGAAAGGAGCGAGGCCACGCTGTGGGTCAGGAGCGGACGCCCCTGGAGCGGCCAGGTCAGCTTGTCCTCGCCGCCCATCCGCTTGCTGGTGCCGGCGGCGGTAACGACAGCGAACACGTTCGGTTCAACGAGGGGGGTAACGGAGGGGCTCACTTCGTGCCTGCCGTTTCGGGGGGCGATGGTGGCGTCTGAGCCGGGTCCCTTTCGCCGTTAGGCTTGGGCTCGACCGTTTCGAGATATTTGGCGAACAGCATTCTCCCGCTGGCGGTCTGTACGATGGACGAGATCTCCGAGCGCACCGTCTGGCCGACTCGCCTGCGCCCGTTCTCTACCACTACCATGGTCCCGTCGTCGAGATAGGCTAGCCCTTGGCCCGACTCTCTTCCCGGTTTTACGACCTCCAAGATGAGTTCGTCGCCGTTGGAGTAGATCGGTCTGAGGGCGCTGGCTAAGGAGTTGATATTGAGCACTTTGACGTGCTGTAAAGAGGCGACCTTCTGGAGGTTGAAGTCGTTGGTCAACAGAGGGCACTTCAGATCGAGAGAGAGCTGTACCAGCTTGGCGTCGACGGTCGTTAAGTTTTCGTAGGTCCGGGTTTCGATCTTGATCTTGTGCTCTTTCTGGATCTCGTCGAGCAGGTCGAGACCCCTTCGCCCCTTCTTTCGAGCTGTAGGATCCGCTGCATCGGCTTTGTACTGGAGTTCGTCGAGCACGAATCGGCTGACCACCAGGGTGCCGCTCAGGAAGCCGGAATCGATGAGGGCGGGGAGCCTCCCGTCGAGGATGGCCGAGGTGTCGACCACCACCCGCTGAGTACCCCAGTCGCGAACACCGATCCCCGACTCTAGGAGATCGGCTAACGAGTGGATGAAAACGAGCCGCGACCCGAAGAAGGCTCCGAACAACGCAAAGAACATGGTGCTGAGCACTATCAGGAACGGACCCACGTACGGTCCTAACGCAGGGATCGAGGAGAAGTCTATCTGCCGCAGCGCGAGGTTCGCGAAGAAAGCCACGATCAGGCCGAACAGCAGACCGGCTGACCCCATCAGGATCTCTTGGACCGATAGACGCTGAAGCGACACGGCGAAGTAGTCGACGGCCTTCATGACTCCTCGGGAGAAAGGGGGGGCTAGGGTGAGCCCGAGGAGCAGGCCCAGAAGGATAAAGGCTCCGAAGTTCGTGGCCCGTCCTACCGAAGAGAGCGGGTCGTAGAAGCTCTGGGTGTACAGTGCGATGCTATATCCAGAAAGCCCACCGAATACGGTGAAAACGAAACTGAACATAATGCGTACAATTTTTGCCATGCGGACCTTTAGAGGTTTACCCCGTTAGAGCCGATGGGTCCTTCCGGGTCCCTGATCTACGTGCTCTTCAGGTGTTGTCCTCTCTACGTCCAGCGGCGGTAAGAAAAGTGGGGAGCTCTTCTACCGTTTCAAGAAAATGGAGCTGAAGACCTGGTATTTTCAACTCCGACTTCGCGCTCTGATGGCTCGCCGGTAGAGCGCAGTCGATGAATCCTAGCCGCGCCAGCTCCCGGAGTCGAAGCTCGGTTCCTGGGACCGAGCGGATCTCGCCCCCTAAGCCGATCTCGCCGAAGGCGGCCGTTCGAGTGGGTAGGCTGACGTCTCGTCGACTGGAAAGAAGGGCTAGTGCGAGGGCTAGGTCCAAGGCGGGTTCGTGCAGGTTGAGGCCTCCGGCGACTTTGGTGTAGACGTCGCTCTTGGCAAACCCCTGCTGCCCCCGGAGCCGCTTGCCTAAGACCGCCAAGAGCAGAGATAAGCGGTTTCCGTCGAGCCCCACCGACCTGCGGGTAGGAGGGGCGCCCTGGGCGGCCGCGTAGCTTTCGGTGACCAGCGCTTGAATCTCGACGAGGATAGGGCGGGTACCCTCCAGCGTGGGATAGACGATGGTTCCGCTCTGTCGTTTTCTTCTATCTTTGAGAAAGTACGAGCTGGGGTGGGCGACCGAGGTCAGCCCGTTGGGCCCCATCTCGAAGAGACCCAACTCGTGGGTCGAACCGAATCGGTTCTTGCTGGCACGCAGGGTGCGGACCTGGGACTGGTCGTCGCCTTCGAACGAGAGTACCGTGTCCACCAGATGTTCGAGCACCCGAGGTCCGGCTAGGCCGCCCTCTTTAGTGACGTGGCCGACTAGGACCACCGGTACCCCGGACTGCTTAGCGATCCGCATGAGCGCAGCGGCGCACTCTCTGACCTGGGTGACCGAGCCGGGAGCGGAGCTGAGGTCGCTTCGGTACAGCGTCTGCACGGAGTCGACCAGGACCAACTTGGGAGAGCAGGTCGCGATCTTCTCTTCCACGGCCTCGAACCGAGTGGTGTTCAGAAGCAGTATGCCGGGGTCGTTGCAGTTCAGCCGGTCGGCCCTAAGACGGATCTGTTGGGGGCTCTCCTCGCCGCTGACGTACATGATCGGTGCCGATTTTTTTGCGTGTTTGTGGGCCAGCTGCAAGAGCAGGGTGGACTTACCGATCCCGGGGGCTCCGCCGAGCAGGACGACCGCTCCGGGAACGAGCCCACCGCCGAGGACCCGGTCGAGCTCGGGCAGATCGGTGGGGACCCGCTCCTGCTGGAGCCCTTCGACCTGATCGAGCGGTACCAAGCTCTCCTCTTGCGGTCCCAGGACGAACCCCTGGACGGCAGATCTGGGGGCTAGCTGCTCTTCGACGAAGCTGTTCCAGCTGTCGCAGTCGTGGCAGTGACCCTGCCATCGGGGGGAGTGAGCGCCGCAGTTTTGACAGACGAAGGCGGTTCGCGTTCGGGATTTTTGCGCCATGCCCGAGCCTTCCAGGTAGGGGGGTCGGGTTCCGCTTTGACCGTCGGCCCAGCTGGAAGGCGAGCTACGAGGAGATCCCCTCGTCTCAGTTAAAACGCGCCTCGAGGCCGAGGGTAGCTCCCGCAGTGGACTGGGGACCGGGCCCTCTGCATTAGAGTATCGGCGGACGTCCATCGAGACGCTGTCACGGTTGGGATAAGGAGATATCTGTGAGGTTAAAAGACAAAGTTGCGCTGATCACCGGAGGCGCACGAGGGATCGGACTGGCGACGGCGGAGCGGTTTCTGGCCGAAGGGGCCAAGGTTGCGGTGGTCGACGTCGATGAAAAGGCGGTTCGGGAGGCGCTGGGGTCTCTCGAGGGCGACGTTCTAGGGACGATCATGGATGTCACGGACCGCGCTTCCGTCGAGGGGGTGCTCGCCGAGATCTTAAAGCGCTGGGGGCGCTTAGATATCTTGGTCAATAACGCTGGTGTCATCAAGGACGCCCAGCTTTCCAAGATGGAAGAGAAAGACTTCGACGCTGTGGTTTCGGTGAACCTCAAAGGTGTCTACAACACTACTCAACTGGTCTCGAAGATCATGGTCGAGCAGGGCAGCGGTGTGATCCTCAACGCCTCTTCGGTGGTGGCTCTCTACGGCAACTTCGGTCAGACCAACTACGTCGCGACCAAGGCGGCGGTCATCGGAATGACCAAGACCTGGGCCAGAGAGCTAGGGCGCAAGGGGATTCGGGTGAACGCTGTGGCTCCCGGCTTTATCAAGACCCGGATGACCGAAGGGATCCCCGACAAAGTGATGGAGAAGCTGGCCGGAAAGGTTCCGCTGGGCCGGATGGGCGAGTCGGTAGAGATCGCGAACGCCTACCTTTTTCTGGCCTCCGATGAAGCCTCCTATATTAATGGTCACGTGTTGAGTGTGGACGGTGGCGTAACCACATAGGGGCCCTCCGGGCAGGATCGCCGCACGAGTGGAGCGGGCTCTAAGACGGGCTCTATGCCAGACTCGAACTTACGGATGAAGGGGCGCTGAGAGGACTCGATCCCGGTCTGAGAGTCGAACAGAGGTTCTGAATAGTCCGAAAAAACCGGTACATGAGCTAAAAACCTCATGAAATCAGGGTTCCGGGGAAGGAATCCGATCTCGCCGCGAGAACAGCGTGCCGTCTACATCAACCTACTGGGAGGAAGCCAAATGGCGGCGAAAACCAAAACCAAAACCAAAAAACACGAGCCTGTTATCGTAGGAAAAGCAGATCTTATCGCGGACATCGCAGAGCGGACCAACAGCTCCAAGAAGGAAGCGACCGACGCCCTGAACGTGGTGCTCGAAACCATTCAGGATCATCTGACTAAGGGCAACGGAGTTCGACTCATTCCCTTCGGCAGCTTCGAAGTGCGCGAGCGCAACGCCCGCACCGGTCGCAACCCGCGCACCGGTGAGGAGATCACCATCGAAGCGCGCAAGGTTCCGGCCTTCAAGCCAGGCAAAGCTCTCCGGGACGCTGTTCAGTAGAACAGGTCTTTGGCAAGGCGTTTACGCCTTCGGTTAAGGGAGCAAGGGCTTCCTCGCAACCTAAAGAGCCAGCGTGCGCGCTGGCTTTTTAGGTTCTAGCAAGAGCAAGGCACGCTTTGCACTTTCATGGAGGATAACATCCGGGTTCTAAGTAACCCGTGTGATCCGTGCTAAATAGCTCGGTACGACTGTATGCAGACTGAACTATTGACCAAAAGGGAATTGAGGGTGCCAGGGGGGTGTCCCCTTGGTCTCGATTCCCTGTTTCGAGCCTTGAATGAGGTGGATCGGACATCGCCACAGGCGATGGATCTGGCCCTCCTTCATGACAGCTTGGTCTGCCTCTTAGAGCTGGTGACGAGCTTCGCTGTGGGCGCCTTGAGAACGGTGGGCCCGGTGGGAAGCGAGATCGTTAGCCTGCTGGCCGAGGAGCCGGGGTTGGGTCGGACCGAGCGGCTGCTGAAGCGAGCCCTGCACGACTGGAGGGTGCACCCGCATCACCCAGCAAGCGAAACGCTAAGAGAGATCTTCTATATCTCGAGTCGGCTCCAGTCTTCTAGGACAGCGCCGAGAAGGCATACGCGATGGCTCGGCATCGAAGGGCGAGCGGTCTTCTCGCTGGAACCCATCGAGCAGTGGAACACCTCCCTCGGATCTCTGCTGGAGGCGGCCGACCCGGAGAGCCTCAGAACCGAGTTCGGGCGCTATCTCCCCTTGATCTGGATCTGGCTCGATGCTAGTGAACCGCTGTTTCGCGGCTGGAACCTCCAGGTGGACGCTTCGGTGGTGGACGGGGTCTTGAGCCTCGAGGGAGAGGGGCGAAAAGACGATGTTTCGGTCGTTCTGAGGCCCTCTCGCGAGCTGCACGAACTGAAATCGGCCTATCGCGTTCACTCCGATGGGCATCTGTCGGTCGAGGGCCTCCTTACGAAGAGCGACGAGCCGGAGCCGCTCGCGGAGCTCGACGAGGTCGAGATCCACCCGGTTTCGATCCAGGCTGAGGAAGCGGAGTTGGTGGAGCCGACCGACGGTTCCGAGCCGCTGGGGATCGAGATTCCGCTGGCGCCGCTCCCCGAGGTGGAGCTATCTTTTGACGAGGAGTCCGGCGAGTATGTTATTAAGAGCGCCGGCCGCCTCGAGCCCCAGGAGGAGCCGGTCGAGCCTAGAGCAGCCCTCGCCGAGGCTGACGAGGAGAGCCCGTCCGGAGCCCCGGACGACGAGGCCTCGATGGAGCTCGACCTCGAAGAGTTGGAGGCTCTAGAGGAGGCTGCGATGTTAGCCGAGCTGGAGCAGGAGAGCGAAAGCGAGCTTCCGGACTGGGCCAGACCGAAGAGCGAAGCGCCCATCGAGCCTGTGACGCCCCTCGAACTCGGGGCGCCCGAAGCTCCGCCGGAGCCCGTAGCTCCCGAGGTGCCTGAGGTGCCCGAAGCTCCGTTGGAGGAGCCCGCACCGGAGCCACAGCTACCACTATTTGCGCCCCCGCTCCCGACCAGCGAGCCCGAGACCCCAGCCGCGCCCGAGGTGCTGCCGGCTTTTAGCTTCGAGCCCAGCACCAGTACCGAAGCGCCCGTCGAGCCTGCGACGCTCCCCGATCTTGGGGCGCCCGAAGCTTCGCCGGAGCCCGTAGCTCCCGAGGTGCCCGAGGCGCCCGCAGCTCGGCCGGAGGAGCCCGCGTCGGAGTCGACGGAGCCGCCGCAGCCACCACAGCTACCACTATTTGCGCCCCCGCTCCCGACCAGCGAGCCCGAGACCCCAG
>CAZDLH010000146.1:0-6490 GCA_964505925.1 uncultured Burkholderiales bacterium | reverse complement strand
CTTGCGCCGCCGAGAAGGGCGTTACGGGCTGGCGACCGCTTGCATCGGGGGAGGTCAAGGGATCGCGATCGTAGTGGAGAGCTACCGAAAGGGTTGAGTCGTGTCTACTGGAGCACAGGGGAACGCACCGTTATCCGTTGCAGCGGCGCTGCAGAACATTCTGGATTCGCTCCCTGAGCCGAAGTATGAGCGGGTCTTCATCGACGACGCTGAGGGACTGATCCTAGCCGAAGACATCGAAGCCGATCAGGACAACCCCGCAGACGACAACTCGGCGATGGACGGTTTCGCGGTCCGGGCCGACGATCTGCGGCACGCGAGTGCCCGGGATCCGGTGCGTTTAACCGTGATCGACGAATCCCGAGCCGGCTTTCCGAGCGATAGGGAGCTCGGCGAAGGTCAGGCCGTTCGGATCTCCACCGGTGCGCTCATACCCATGGGCGCCACTGCGGTAGCCATACGAGAAGAGGTCCAGGAGATCGATGACGAGACGGTGAGCGTTCTGGCGCCGGTCGACGATGGAGCGCACATCCGCAGAGCGGGCGAGCACTTACGCCGGGGCGAGGTCGTCCTCCGGTCAGGTCAAGAGTTAGGGCCTTCGGAGATCGGCATGGCGGCCTTTCTAGGGGCGGATCGAGTTCTCTGTCGTAAGCGGCTCACCGCTGCTGTCCTTTCCACCGGTAGCGAGCTAGTGGAGCCCGGTAAGCCCCTGCAGCGGGGACAGGTGAGAGATAGCAACAGCTACGCTCTGGTCTGCGCCCTGAAGCGCTTCGGCTGTCGAGCGGTCGTCAAGCACAGGCTGCCGGACTCTCTCGATGAGACCGTCAAAGCCATCGAGGAGATCTCGGGTGAGGTCGACCTGATCGTGACTTCTGGTGGGATCTCAGCTGGATGGCACGATCTGGTCCGTACGGCCCTCGAAAGGCTCGGGGGGGAGCTGAGTTTTCATAGGGTCAAAATGAAGCCTGGAAAGCCGGTAGCCTACGGGCGGCTCGGCGAGGTCGCGGTGTTCTGCCTTCCGGGCAATCCGGTGTCGAGCCTCGTCACCTTCGAACTGTTCGTGCGCCCGGCCCTGCAGGTTCTACGGGGGCGTTCGCCGGAGCCGAAGCGGGTCCAGGCTCGTCTGCTCGAGGAGGTACCGAAGCGGGTGGGCTTGTCGACCTATTTCCGAGTGAAATTCGAGCGACTCAGCGACGGTGATCTAGGGGTTCGCTTGAGCGGGCCCCAAGGTTCGCATCAGCTGCGCACCTTCCTCGAGGCCGACGGGCTCTTAGAGGCGGGTGAAGAGCAGGCGGACCTCAAGGCCGGCCAAAAGGTGAGCGTTCGCCTTCTGCGCCCGTTGGAGGATGACTAGAGGGGAACGGTCTCTACCCCTCTAGCTGAGAAACGGCGTATCTTCCGCCCAAGATGAGGCTCAGCACCGCCCAGGCCGCCAAGAAGAACGGTATGATGATGTTGAGCTTAAACGGGAGTTGAATCATACTGAGGAGCACGAGCCCCAAGAGCGCTATCGGAACCCCGGCAGCTTTTAGCCAGTACTGTGCACCGTACTCCACCACTCTCAAAGCGTTGTTCACCGGCGATAGGGCGGGGCGAAGGTCCTTGCCTCGGGCGTACTCGGCTAAGGCTACCGGGAGCATGAGTCCGGCGAGCATCTGGAGAGCGAGCGCGGCCAGGCCGATCAAAATGATCGGAATGAGGGAGAAAAAGCTCATTCGGATCGCATCCTCCGCGGCTCGGAAATAGACGGAGACGTTCACAAAAGAGAACAGAAAGACGCCTGTCGGAACCGAGAAGATAAGGATGCTCGCGATCAGAAGAAGCGTCGGTCCGATGCCCTCGCCGAGCAGCTGGGCCGGGCGGTCGATACTGGGGAGACCTTCAGGGGGGTCCCCCTTCTTCAGACCTTTCGTCTGCTCTTCCAGATCGCTGCTTATCAGCCCCATCGCTAGGGGGCTCGTGACGATGAGCAGGAGGCTTAGAGCCGCGAATGCGAGCTTCTTACCGAACTCCGAATCCTGCGTCAGGCTGGATAGTCGAGTATTTTCCATCCAACGTCTCCTCACCGGTATCGAGTACCGCCTTTGGGCTAAGTTTCGACGGATCGGGGTGGGCCCCTCTAAACGGTGAGTTTGGAGGGAGGCGGGATACGGGTAGGTCGAAGCTGAAGGGGATAGCGTGGACAAGCCGATCAGTATCCGGGAAAAGCTGGATCGACGCAGACCGCCCTCAGAGGGTGAGCGGGCGTTGACTCTAACGGAGCATCTCGAAGAGATGCGATCGCGCCTGCTGTGGTGTCTGACCACTTGGGTGTTCGTATCGGGACTCTGCTACTACTTTGTTCCCAAGCTTCTGGCGTTCAGTCAGAATCGGTTCTTGGACGGGACTGTGCAGCTGATCTTCACCCGACCCACCGAAGCCTTCATCGCTTACCTCAAGCTGGCGATGGTCGCCGGTCTGTTCCTTACGGCTCCGGTCTTTCTCTACCACGCTCTGATGTTCGTGCTGCCGGGGCTTCGCGAGGTCGAAAGGGGATGGGTCCTGCGCCTCATCCCCGCATCGATGCTGCTGTTTGTGGGCGGAGCGACCTTCGCACTGATCGTGGTGCTGCCGGTCACCTTGAACTTCTTCATGTCGTTTTCGACCGATGCTCTCATGCCGATGCTTCAAGTGGGGGAGTTCCTCGGGTTCGTGGTGGGTCTTTTGGCGCTGTGCGGCGTGGCCTTCCAGCTTCCTCTGGTTCTCTTCTTTATGGCTTTGGCGGGTGTGGTGAACTCGCGCCAACTGAGGGAGGGCCGCAGGTATGCCATCTTCGGCTCCGCGCTGGTGGCAGCGGTGGCCACCCCCACACCCGACGCTTTTACGATGTCGGTGGTCGCGCTTCCGATCTGGATTCTGTATGAGATTAGTGTTATTCTGATTCGGATTTCTGGCCGATAAGCTAACTATCGGCTGGGACCCCGCCCTCGAAAGGACGATAATACCGTGAATGAACCCCTTTATCTAGCAGCTATCGGGATCGGACCCGCCGAGATAGGCATCCTACTGGTCCTCCTGATCTTTCTCTTCGGCCCGAGGCGTATCCCTGAGATCGGGGATGCGGTAGGCAAGGCTCTCAAATCGTTTAAGAAGGCGACGGCCGACGACCCCCAACCCGCGAATGAAGTCGCGAATGAAGTTGAGGAAAAGCGAGAGGCTTAAGGTCGAAGACCGAAAAAACTTCAGAAGTTTATCTAGGATCTGAGCGGTACTAGTCGTACAGATCCTCAAACGGATCCGCATATAAAAGCGGGTCCGTTTCGATATCCGGGAACCTTTGCGAGGATTCCATCTCTAGTCGTGGGAGCGCGATCCCCGGATGTCGGCCGACATCGATGAACAGTGTCGGCGCACGTCTAGGCTAGAGAGTGGAGAGAAGATATGAGCAAAGACATCTTGGAGACGAGCGAGCGGCTCGAGGGGTCGGAGCCTGGGACCCAGTGTCCGGTCAACTCCTATACGGAGTGGGATCCCCTCGAGGAGGTGATCGTCGGAAGTCTGGAAGGGGCTACCATCCCGACACCGCATCTGGCGGTGACCTTTAATGTGCCTCGCTATGTGGCTCAGATATTCATGCTCGTCGGTGGGTTCCGGTATCCCGGTTTCTTAACGAAGCCCGCCAAGCGAGAACTCGAGGAGTTCATCAATATCTTGGAGGGGGAGGGCATCACCGTGCGGCGGCCGGAGCCCATCAACTTCAGGGCCAAGTTCGGAACTCATCTCTGGAATTCGAGAGGGTTCTGCGTCGCTTGTCCGAGGGATGGGTTTCTGGTGATCGGTGACGAGATCATCGAAGCCCCCATGGCGTGGCGGACGAGGCAGATGGAGGCTATGGCCTATCGTTCTCTGTTTAAGGAGTATTTTCGCGCGGGTGCTCGCTGGACCTCAGCCCCCCGGCCAGAGCTCGCCGACGAGCTGTTCAACGCCGACTACCGACTGCCCGAACCCGGAGAGTCGATGCGTTTCGTTGTGAACGAGTACGAGCCGGTGTTCGATGCCGCTGATTTTGTTCGCTGCGGTAAAGACCTTTTCGTTACCCGGAGCAATGTGACGAACGAGTCTGGAATCATGTGGTTGGAACGCCATCTAGGCGATCGGTTTAGGATCCACAGGATCGAGTCTCGCTGCCGTCAGCCCATGCACATCGACTCGACCTTCATGCCGTTGGCGCCTGGGAAAGTCTTGGTGAACCCTGAGTTTGTGGATGTCGAGAGACTCCCGAAAATCCTGGATTCGTGGGACGTACTGATCGCCCCTCAACCGGATCCGATCCCCAACCCCATTTTGAGCATGTGCAGCAGTTGGCTAAGCATCAACGTGCTGATGCTCGATGAGAAAAGGGTGATGGTCGAGTCCAGCCAGACATCGATGATCAAAGCTCTCCAGGACTGGGGCTTCGAGCCGATACCTTGCCCGTTCCGAAACTACGCTCCGTTCGGAGGCTCGTTCCACTGTGCGACTTTAGATATTCGTCGCCGAGGCGGCCTGCAGTCCTACTTCGATTAGCCTGTCCCCCGCATAGTGGAGGCGTAAGGCTCGGGGGAACCCGGGCCTTACGCTTCTCTTTCGTCTCGGGCACCGAGCGTTAGTGGTTTTCACTCCCGAGCCGTTCGTCCGGCTCGATGCCGTCTAGTCCTCCGCTGGCGTGGTAGGCTAAGATGGCGAGCTCGTGGGTCAGGTTTACGTTGCGGACTACGATGCTCGAGTCCACCGAAAGATTTCTGCTAGTGAAGTTCAAAATCGCAGTGACCCCAGAGCGGATCAAAAGATCTGCGCACTCCTGAGCGGCTACCGGCGGAACCGCCAGGATCCCGAGTTCGATGCCGAGAGGTTGCGGCAGATCCGCGATGGACCGCACGATAGAGCCGCTTAAGACCGTCCCGACCTTCGCATTGTCGCTATCGTAAACAGCGCAGACTTCGAAGCCCCACTGCACGAATCCGGGGAAGTTCCCCAGAGCTCGGCCCAGGTTGCCCGCTCCGAACAAGACCACTCGTCGGCGCTGATCTAGCTGCATGATCTCAGTGATGCGCGCCAGGAGTGCGTCCACCGGATAGCCCAGGCCCTGTATTCCGAACTCACCTATATAGGAGAGGTCTTTGCGGAACTGGGAGGCCTTCACACCCACCTCTGACGCTAAGTCTCCGGAGCTAACGATCTTGGCATTGCGCTCTTTGAGTTCGGCTAGACATCGAAAATAGAGCGGGAGACGAGCCACCGTGGGCTCGGGGATCCTCAGGTTTCGCGCTTGGGAATCGGCGGCTTCAGAGTGACTGCGATTAGGCATTTAAGATCTTATTGGGCCAAGCGCTGATGGACCCGGGGACGTGCGATACTTCGGGTCTCTCCCGCCTGAGTGAGAGTTCGGCAAAACAGAGAGGTGAGTCGAAGGAGATCGACGAGCCCTCTTAGAGAGTTTCTTTCGGCACAGAGTCCGTGAATCCGCTCTAAGAGAAGCAATTTCTGGTCTTCAAAAAGACAGCTCTTACCGAAAAGGCACGGGCCACCATCAACGAGGATCAGGTCGGGCCGGAAGTGACCGACGGGTAATCGGATCGGCTTTGGGCTCAGGAGCCAGAGCAGATCCTCATCCCGGGACATGGGTGGACGACCGTCGTTTCCGATCCAGTCCACGCGCACCCGATGGCCACTCTTGTGCAGTTCGTTCGCTAGTCTCAAGACGGGGGTCGCGTGTCCGCGAGAGCCCCAAAGGGCTACTGTGCGGTCCTCGAGACGAACACCGTAACTCCTGGCTAGATAGCTCAAGGCTGTGTTGTGGGGGCCGAGCCCCTCGAGGGGGCGATCCAGATCGAAGCGGGCTAGTTTGGGGTAGCTAGCGAAGGTCTCCAGATGATGGGGGGCGATGGTGGAGGGTAAGATCAGTCCGTGTACTCCCCGAGATTTCTCTAGGAGGTCGAGCCTGTCTTGCAGCTTTCGACTGGGCAAGGTTCGCTCCAGCGGCTCGAGTTGGACGAGCACCGAGAGCTGAGTGGCGGCCTGTCTTAAGGAGGCGCACTCCGGTCGCTCGATCTCATCGAAGATGACAAGCCTCGGTCGAGCCCCTTTTTGGCTAGCGAGCTTTCTCCATCGTTCAAGTTTTTCGAAGAGCTCGAACTGGACGGCTCGCTGTGACCATTCGGTACATCGACTCATAGATTTCGGATTACCACCTCTAGCTCGAAAGACCTTTGCACAGCAGCGAGAGGGAAATTTCGAGATAGCCCAAAGTTCCCAGAATGCGGTCATCGTGGAGGAGCCTACCTAAGCAAGAAGGGAGGTAAACGACTATGCCGCCAAAGAAAGCGAAAGCTAAAGCGAAAACAGCTTCTAAAGCGAAGAGTAAGACTACAAAATCGGCTAATGTGGCAACCAAGCCTGAAGCCGTAGCAGCGAAAGCAGCACCCAAGAAAGCAGCACCCAAGAAAGCAGCGCCCCGTAAGAAGGGCACTCC
>CAZDLH010000145.1:0-6552 GCA_964505925.1 uncultured Burkholderiales bacterium | reverse complement strand
GAATGCCCAAGAGCACCAGAACGCACAGCATCTCCACGAGTGAAAAACCGGCGGGTCGTCTGTTGCGAGGACCGAATCCCATACTCCGGGATTCGCCCGCTGGGAGGGGGAGACCTTGCCGGACGAGGCATCCGACCTCCAGGGGTCCTGGAGGCTACAAAGCAGGAGATCTCCCGCGTGACGAAAAGCGTTCGGCCTCCAGGAGGCGCCATGCTAGGAAGACAGCTCCCCACCGGATCACAAGCGATCTCGTTTCATAATACTCTTTTCCGAGTGTCCGAGCTTTGCTGGGTCAAGGTGGAGCATCTCACCGTCCCCGAACAGGTGCTGAGGGCGCTCGCTCTACTGAGCGCGGTCGCTTGGGTCTACGTGGTGGGGGAGGCCAAGCAGAACTACTTCAACCTCGAGTGCCTCTTGGCCGTCTTTCCGCTAGTCCTAGCCTGGACCACTTCCGGTAGCCTCCGTTTAGGCTGTTCCGGCGACTTCGAAGAGAGTTACGAGCAGCGCCGGGGCATTCGAAGGGGGCTCTTCACTGGGTGGATCGAGAAGCTGAAGTCTCGAGATTCGCAGTGGGTGCACCTCAAGGGGCCAAACTACAACCTTTTGTTGAATATGCATCGTTTAGCCTGGATCCGACCCTGCTTTCAGTGGAAGCTGTTCCCGCTCATCATGACGGCCGTTTTCTGGATGTATCACGTTTTGCTCGGGCGGAACTTCGATACCGAGGGGCTCCCGTTCTTCGACGACTTCGCCATCCTAACGTTCGAGAGCGGGGTGGGGCCGGTAGCTGCGTTCACCAAGTTCTTGATCGTGCTGGCGGTGGTGGCGTTCGGCTTATCTATCAAAAGAAGCGTGGAGCTGTGCGGTACCGGGGGAGTCCAGGACACCTTCCAGTTGAGCGCAGCGCACCAGGCCGAGCTCCTGGACCTGTTCGCCGAGCAGCCGGCCAACCAGCCCATCATCCGCACCGCCTCTAGCCCGGTGGTGGGCACCGCTGGCACCGAGGGAGAGCCCAAAATAGAGCCCAAGGCGAAGAAGAAGGCTAAAGCGGTCCCTCCGACCGAGCACGATAAGCTCGTCACTAAGCCCGCTGATAAGCCCGCCCCTATGCCGGCGGCGCCGAGCGGATCGGTACCCCAGCCCGCTCCCACCGAGTCGCCCGCTCCGACCGAACCGCTCGCGCCGACTTCGCCACCGAGCATCGAGCCCGAATCCAGCGGGGAGACCTCCGCGACCAAGCTTCCTGAGTAGCCTCAAGGGCGGGGGGCGACGGGAGCCAAGTACAGCGTCTGCCACTGGCCTGGATAGGTGCCGTTCTCGCTTCTCACGCGGGAGGGCTGCAGGGGTGCATACCTGCTGCTGTAGGCGGTGATCAGGCTGTACTGCCGCTCCGATCGTTTGTAGTGAAGCCGAACCGAGCAGCTCCACGGGCTCTCTAGTCGAAGTTCGAACAAGACCACGCCGGACGCGAGCTTCTGGCGCTGCACTCCCGGGAGAATCCTCAGGGGGACGAGGGCCTCCTCGGCGCTGCTGGGCTCCACCCGTCGCCACAGCTCCCCCTCCGGGCAGGCGTACACGATCTTCATATCGCTGCCCTCCTCAGCGGCGCTATCTCGAAACGCGTGCAGCGCCTGGAACGCGAACTCACGCTCCGGAGTGAAGGTCAACGTTCTCGGTACGCTCTGACCGATATCCCCACCGAGTTTGCGAGCCACCATCAAGAGCTGTTGCTGCCCTTCGGCGGCTTGCTGACCGGTAGACCACGCCCTCAGGGCCGGTGCGAAGAGGCCGAGCACGAGCACGAGCAGCAAAGAAGAAAGAGACGCGGCCACCACCACCTCGATCAGACTCACGCCCCCTACGGCGGAACGCGGCCTCATCGTGCGGCCTCCGCGCTTTCGGACTCGAAGCGGATCAAGACCAGCTTGAGCGGCTCGCTGGCGCCGGACCAGGTGGTCTCGACTTCGATCTGCGTGACGTAAGGGCTGATCGGCGAGATCGTTCGGACCGCTTCGTACAGGACGCCGTCTTGAACCGTTCGGAGCTCGACTCGGGCCAGCGCGTCCGGTATCGGGACCTGCCTCGTGGGTGGACAGGTCTCCAACAGATGGCGACTCCAGGCCGTGGCGGTTTGGGTCCTCGCCGCCTGTCGGGCTGCTCTGATGCCCAGCGGCAGCACGGCTAGCACGAACATCAGGCAGAAAGCGGTGAGCCCTAAGGCTACGAGAACTTCGACTAGGCTCAAGCCCGGTCTAGACGATCGAAAGAAAGGCCGCATGTTATCCCCTCCCCAAGGTGCAGGGGCGAGCCCCCTACCTTTTGCGACTCGTTCATTGTAGCTTCACCATCATCGATGCGCACCCCCATTTGGTGACTCTACCCTCCAGGATCTGCATGAGGTGACTCATGGCGATTTCGAAAATCCATGCGGGTAGTTCCGAGCTGGCTAGTCGGTCGAGGCTAGTAGGAAAGCAGGTGGGCCCTTCCGGGGGAGGAGGCGCGCTCTACGAAGAATGGCCCGGCCATGAACGAAGTGATGACCAAAAAGTGCTCTCCTCAGCTTATCGACCTGATCCGCGACCAAGCGTTGCCGGATCCGTTAGAACTGATCGTGCAGACCGTGGACGGACTTAAAGATGCGGACCGCGAGATGATCGACATTCTCAGCGGCGAGGTGGTCGACGACCTCTGGATCATCAAGGGGTTTTCGGTGAAGATCCCTGCTCGGGGGCTGGAGATGCTGGTGCTCTCGGACCGAGTGACCCTCGTTCATCTCAACGGAGAGGTGTCGGGATGACTCGGCCGGACTGGCGCTTTTCGGTCGCTCCGATGATGGGCTGGACCGATCGGCACGAACGGTACTTTTTGCGTACCTTGAGCAGCCGCGCCACTCTCTATACCGAGATGATCGCAGCCGGGGCCATCGTGCACGGCAAGAAGGAGCGGTTCCTCGCTTACCACGAGGCCGAACACCCGGTGGCCCTACAGCTGGGCGATAGCGATCCCGGCCGGATGGCCGAGGCCGCCCGGCTCGGGGAGGAGGCGGGCTTCGACGAGATCAACATCAACGTCGGCTGTCCGAGCGAGCGGGGCAGCCACCGGCTGTTCGGCGCCCACTTGATGAAGCACCCCGACCTCGTCGCAGAGAACTTTCAGGCGATGCAGGCGGCGGTATCGGTGCCGGTCACCATCAAGACCCGTATCGGTGTCGACCGAGACGACAGCTACGAATCGCTCATCCGTTTCGTAGAGCGCCAGGCCGAAGCCGGCTGCAAAGTTTTTCACGTCCACGCGCGCAAGGCGTGGCTCGACGGGCTCTCACCGAAAGAGAACCGAGACGTGCCGCCCCTGCGGTACGAGTATGTCTACCGCCTCAAGCGAGAGCGCCCGGACCTGTTGGTCACCATCAACGGGGGTATCACCACCCTCGAAGAGTGTCGAACTCACCTCGAACACGTGGACGGGGTGATGCTCGGGCGAGAGGCCTACCACAACCCGTGGCTTCTGTCGCAGGTGGACGAGGTACTCTTCGCAGAGCCGCCCAACCCGCTCCAGACCAAAGAGCAGTTCCTCCAAGCCATCGAGCCGTACCTGCTCGAAGAGCTGGCCAGCGGCACGCCGCTCCACGCCATGGTGCGCCACCTGCTAGGGCTGTACCAAGGCGAACCGGGCGCCCGCCTCTGGCGCCGGATCCTCAGCCAGGACTCCGTCTGCGAAGGGGCGGGGCTCGAAGTGCTCTATCGCGCCCGCGACGCCGTCTTGCAAGAGCGCGAGCGCGTCCAGGCGTACTGGGATCAGCAGCGCCTGGGCGCGTAGCGCGGGGCGGTCGGTTCGCTCGGAGCTTCCAAGGCGCTCGCTCGGGTAAAAAGCAAAGACGCCCCCGGGGTGGAGGCGTCTGGGGAGCCTTAGAAGCCTTCTAGACGGCTCAGATCGATGAGGCCCTCGGGCAGGCCGGCGATCCGCTTGAGGAGCGCGAGCCGCGCGTTGCGCAGCACATCGTCTTCGGCCATGACCAAGACGTTGTCGAAGAACTCGTCGATGGCGGGCTGCAGCGTGGTTAGGGCGGCCACCAGTCGAGGCACGTCGCTGGGGGGTCCGCCGGCTAGCACCTGCTCCACAGTGCGGTGCAGCGCCTTGGTGGGCTCTTCGGTGAAGACCGAGGCGTCGAGCTCGTCGGGCACCTCCCGGTCTTTAATGATGCGACAGCAGCGCGCGTAGGCGTTCAGGAGCGGATCCCAGAGGTCGGAGTCGACCTCCCGGCTGAGCTGGTCGAGAACGGTCGAGATGCGGTACGGGTTGGCCGGTCCGCCGAAGACGGTCGCTTCCACTAAGTCGTGGCGGTAGCCTCGGTCTTTAAACCAGATCACCATACGGTCCTTGAGAAAGCTGAGGAGGTCCTCGATGTGGGTGGTCTTCACCTCGACAGGGAGGTGCTTGGCGGCCCGTTTCAGCAGCGTCTCGAACTCTACGGACAGCTGTCGGCTGACCAGCAGGTCGACGAGGGTGAGGGCGTGGCGGCGTAGACCGAAGGGGTCGGCCGAGCCGGTGGGCTTCTTGCCGATGGCGAAGAGCCCGACGAGACTGTCGAGCCGGTCGGCGATGCCGAGGACGGCTCCGGGCAGGCTCTCGGGCTGGGCTCCGCCGGCGGCTTTCGGTAGATACTGCTCCCGGAGGGCCTGGGCTACTTCGGGGGTCTCGCCGGAGTCCAGGGCGTAGACCTCGCCCAGAACGCCCTGCAGGGAGGTCATCTCTACCACCATCGCGGTGACCAGGTCGTTCTTGGCTAAGCTGGCGGCGCGCAGGGCCGTCTTCTGCTCGTCGGCCGAGAGCTCGAACAGCTCGGCGAGCGACGGCACCAAACGTTCCAAGCGCTCCTGTTTATCGAGCATGGAGCCAAGTGCGGTCTGGAAGGTGAGTCCGGCCAGCTCCTTACGATAATCGGAGAGCGGTCGCTCGCGGTCCCCCTTCACGAAGTAGGTGGCGTCGGCGTAGCGGGCTCGGAGGACGTCTTCATTTCCGCGTACCACCAGCCCGATATCGGGGCGCTGGCCGTTGCAGACCACCAGAAAGTTGGGCAGTAGCCCGCTACCGTCGGCCTTCTCGACCGGGAAGTAGCGCTGGTGCTTCTTCATAACGGTGACCAAGACCGAGCTCGGCAGGGCGAGGTGGACCTGATCGAAGCGGCCTACGGCCACCACCGGGTGCTCCACGAGGTCGGTGACTTCGTCGAGGAGCTCCTGCTGCCCCTCGGGGAGGTGCCCACCGAGTTTGGCCGCGGCGCTCTTTAGCTGGGCTAAGATCTCTTCTTGCCGTCGAGCGCGTTGGGCTCGAACCCCGTTGTCGCTCAGCAGCTCGGGATAGGTGCCGGCGCTCTTTAAGGCGAGCTCTGGGGAGCCGTGAGGTCGCAGGCCGCGCGTGGTGGCGCCGCTGCGGACCCCGGCCCATTCGAACGGGACGACGTGGGCGTCGTGCATGGCCACCAGCCAGCGAACCGGTCGACTGAAGGCAGCCTTGCTCTGGTTCCAGCGCATCGTGCGGCCGAATCGCAGACCGGAGACCAGCCCGGACAGCTCCTTTGCTAGCACCGAACTCGCGGTCTGCCCCTGCTCTTTCTTGGTGGCGGCCACGAAGGTGCGCTTACCGTCGCTTTCCACCCTCAAGTCGCCGGGCTCGATCCCCTGGGCTTTACAAAAGCCTAACCCGGCCTTGGTCGGATTGCCGTCGGCGTCGAGGGCCACACTGGCTGGAGGGCCTTTGAGCTCGACCTCTCGGTCGGGCTGTTTGGCGTCGAGACCGCGCACTAGCACTCCGAGGCGTCGGGGGGTGGCGAACAGCTCGACCGGGCCGTGACCTAGGCGGTGCTTCGCGAGGAGGGCTTCCAGCCCGGCTTTTAGCTGTTCGGCGGCCGGTTCGACCTCGTGAGAGGGGAGCTCTTCGGTACCCACTTCGAGCAGAAAGTCGGCGGAGGATTCCGGCGGTGCGAGGGTCTCTCGTTCGGCGGTGTCCTCGGGTACTGCACCGGAGCGGGCGGCCAGCACCTTAGCCCTCTCGAGGAGCGGGAAGCCGAGCTTCTCCCGCTGGGCCAGATAGTTTTCGGCGGAGGCTCGGGCCATATCGCGCATCTTCGCGAAGTAGGCCGCGCGCTCGGTCACGCCGATGGCGCCCCGGGCGTCTAGCACGTTGAAAGTGTGAGAGCAGCGCAGGACGTAGTCGTGGGCCGGCACCACTAAGCCGGCCTCAAGACACGACTTCGCCTCTTTTTCGAACAGCTCGTACATCTCTTTTAGGCGGGGCACATCGGCCGTCTCAAAGTCGTACCGGCAGTGATCGATCTCCGGCTGCAGGAGAACGTCGCCGTAGGTGTAGATGCCGTTCCAGTCGAGATCCCAGACTGTGCGCACCCCTTGGATGAACATGGCGAGCCGCTCGAGGCCGTAGGTGATCTCGCCCGTGATCGGCTGGCACTTCAGCGAGCCGACTTCCTGGAAGTAGGTGAACTGGGTCACTTCCATGCCGTTCAGCCAGACCTCCCAGCCGAGCCCCCAGGCGCCG
>CAZDLH010000144.1:0-6569 GCA_964505925.1 uncultured Burkholderiales bacterium | reverse complement strand
CCTTCGTGATCCCCGTAGTACAGGTGGTAGGTGTTGGGGTCGTCGAAGTTCACGGTCTTTTTTACTAGTCGCAGCCCTAACTCGTTTTGGTAGAAGGCCAGATTTTCGCTGGCTCTTCCTGAGACGGCGGTGATGTGGTGAATCCCGAGGATGGTGGTAGGCATATCGGCTCCAATCTTTGGTTTGTGGGCCCTCTAGCCGGTGGTGGCCAGCGCCGGGCTATTCAGTCGGGCCACCACATCGGCCACGTGGCGACCTTGGTAGCGGGCGATGGTAAGCTCCTTTTCGCTGGGCTGGCGGGAGCCGTCTGGGGCGGCCAGCGTTCCGGCTCCGTAAGGGGAGCTACCCAGAGGCTCGCTGAGGTCGCTCATCTCGGGGATGCCGTAAGGCAGCGGTACGATCAGCATGCCGTGGTGGGCTAGCGTGTTCCAGAAGCTAGTGATGGTGGTCTCTTTACCGCCACCGGTACCGGTCGAGGTGAAGACGCTGCCCACCTTGCCGATCAGCTTCCCTTGGGCCCAGAGCCCTCCGGTCTGGTCTAAAAAGTTTCGCATCTGGGCGGCCATGTTGCCGAAGCGGGTCGGCGCTCCGAAGATGATCCCGTCGTAGTCGGAAAGCTCGGTCGGAACGGCCTCCGGGTAAGCTTGCTCTAGCTTGACCCCGAACTGTTGGGCCTGCTCTCGGGGGATAGTCTCGGGTACGCGCTTGACGACGACCTCGACACCTTCTTGCTCTCGGGCCCCTTCGGCGATGGCGGTGGCCATCGTCTCGAGATGCCCGTACATGCTGTAGTAAAGCACTAGAATCTTCTTCATAACTGTAACCTTTCTCTCGGTGGGTGTTGGCTGTCTCAGAATATCATCGTTCCCGGTGGTTGACTAGATATCGATTTTTAAACACACTGTTGCTATGACGGCAACAGTGGATCCCGCCTCCGAACTAGCACTTCTTGTGGAAGTGGTCGAACGTGGCAGCTTTTCGGCGGCGGCTCGGTATCTAGGGTTACCCAAATCGAGCGTCAGTCGCAAAGTGGCAGCTCTAGAGACCAAGCTCGGGGTCCGGCTACTCCATCGCTCTACCCGGTCCCTTCGTCTCACCCAGGCAGGAGAACTCTTCTATGCCGAGGCGAAGCTGATCCTCGATCGTCTGGCGGAGCTCGAAGGCAAGCTCTCGGAACTGTCGGGGGAGCCCCAGGGCCTCTTGAAGGTGGCCTGCCCTGCGAGCTTCGTGCTCGGGCAAAGAGAGTTCTTTAGCAGCTTTTTGAGGCGGTATCCCCGGGTGCGCCTTCAGCTTCACGAGTCGGACCACCTAGTAGACCTGATAGCCGAAGGGTACGACTTCGCGCTGCGGGGGGGGCGTGGACCGGACCCCTCTTTAGAAGGGGAGCGGCTGCTCTACTCTCCTGGGGTGCTGGTGGCTTCGCCCGAGTATCTCGCCAGTCACGGCGAGGTTGGGGACCCCCGAGACCTGCAGACCGACGACCATCGGTTGGTGGCCCTCGGCGAGCATCCCAACCTGCGCTGGGAGCTGCACTCGGGGGTTAGGGCCTACCTGCTCGAGGGCACCGCTCGCGCTGTGTCCAACAACATGCGCACGCTGACGTGTCTCGTCGAGGATGGACTGGGGGTGGGCCGCGTGCCCATGGTGTCGTGCGCTGAGGCGATCGAGGCCGGGCGACTGGTGCACCTGCTTCCGGGCTGGACCAGCGGAAGCGGAGAGCTGTGGCTGATCTCGACCTCCCGACGGGGGGCGACCGCGGCAGCGGCGGCCTTCCACGAGCACGCCCGGGCCTGGTCTTTTCAGACCTTCTAGGCGGGCCAGCGCGGACATCTCTCCGGAGGTCGATCATCGGGAGGCTCGAACTTTGGAGTATGGACCGCCTAACTCTCATCGTCGAATCGATTCAGCTCGGACCGGTGCGCAGCTACATCGAGAACGGCCAGACGGTGACCACCGGCATCGATAAGCGGCCGGTCTCCGGGGCGGTGAAGATAGGCCCGCTGGGGCTCGAAGGGGACGAGATCGCCGACTCTAGAGTGCACGGCGGAGAGGACCAGGCGGTCTACCTGTACAGCCGCGAGGACTATCGCTGGTGGTCCCAGGAGCTGAATCGGGAACTGCGGCCGGGGACCTTCGGAGAGAACCTCACGGTGGACCGCTTCCCGGTGGAAGAGCCCCGTATCGGCGATCGACTCGAGTTCGAGGACCTCTTGCTCGAGGTGACCGCACCCCGGGTCCCCTGCGCGAAGCTGGCCCATCGGATGGGCCTGCCCGACTTCGCCAAACGCTTCATCCAGGCGGTGCGCCCCGGGCTCTACACCCGGGTCCTACGCCCGGGCAGTCTCGAAGCAGGGGCCCGCGCGCGCTATCTTCCCGCCGGCAACCAGGCGGTGGCCAGCGGGATTTACGACCTGTGGTACCGCACCGAGATCCGGCCGGAGGAGGCTCGGCCGTACCTGGAGGCGCCGCTCGCGATCCGTTTTCGCAAGCGTTTGGAGAACCGTTTACGCTGAGCTCTTAGAGGCGCCGCCCTAGCCCTGTATAGGAGGAACTTTTCGAGCCCTCCCGGGGTTGGAAGAGGCGTACTCGGACCGGGTTGTCTACTGCGGTTTTGAGCGGGGTGAACCCCTCCGACGGAGGTCGGCGGGCGGTTCGTAGGAAAGGAATACAGATGTTACTATCGAGAAAGTGGCTATTAGCGGGGATACTGGGATTCTCTCTGGCTTGGTCCTCGGGCGTTCAAGCCGAGCAGGCTCCTGCCCAGAGCGCCCAGAGCGTTCAGATCCAGATGGTGGGAGAGGTCGCCCAGCGCACGCGATCCCGCCCGGCACCGCGAACCGCGCCTCGGGCCGCTCCGCGAGCCACACCGCGGGCTGCTCCGCGCGCCGCTCCCCGAACGGCACCTCGCAGTGCGCCCCGAACTGCGCCCCGGGCCGCTCCTCGCAGTGCACCCCGGACAGCTCCCCGAGTCGCCCCTAGAACAGCGCCTCGGGCGCCGGCACGGGTGCAGACCCCCAACGCTTCGAACCGGACGTGGCGCCCTAACACGGTGCCGAATCGAGGTGTGCGCGCCGATAATCGAAACCAGCACGCCTACCCTCGCGATCAGCGCGGAAATCGCGCCGTTGCTCCGAGCATGCGCGCCGACGGGGTCTACGTTCCCCCGGAGCTGAGAGGCAGCCAGGCCACCCGCGATATCAATAACGCAGCTCAGCGCTGGCCCGGAACCAGCAATATCTACGTCCCGCGCCAGGACCAGTACCCGACGGCCCGACCGTACCCCATCGACAGGCAGAACAGCCGACGGCACTACGCCTATCCGCGGACCATCTCTAACAGTGTGCCTACGCGGTACTATCGGGACTATCGCGTGCGCAGGAACCATCGCCCGTACTACCTGAGCGCCATACCGTTCGCGAGCTACGGCTACTATGCCGCCGTTCCGTACGGGATGGGCTGGTGGAACTCGCCCTTCTTGGCCTGGAACGGCTGGGGCCCGGGGCTAGGGTTGAACTATCTAAACGTAAACGTAAATAACGTCCAGCAGCCGGACGTCTATCCCCAGGAAGACGAACTGGTGCCCCAGAGTTTAGAGGACCGCTATCGACCCGCGCCCGAGGAGCTCAGCGCAGCTCCGAGTGGAAACCTGGCGCCCAGTAGCATTGAAGAGGCGCTGCTTCTGGAGGTCTCGAGCTACGTGGCCGAGCGCTCGGTAGACGAGGCCTTCTATCTGCCCGACCCGGCCTTTGAAGGCCGAGCTTGGCAGCTGGACCTGGTCCAAGCACCGGCCGTGTTCTCCATCGATGAGAACGCTTACTCGGTGGTCACCGGTTTTGAGGGAGTCCTGGAAGGCAACACCATCCCCGCCCAGGTAGGGGTGGAGTTCTTCTTGAGCCGCGAGGGAGACCAGTGGAAGGTTCTCGACGCCTGGATCGTGAGCGCCAACGGAATCTTCCGGGAGAAGCGCTACCGGAGCCCGGTCTATCCCGGCGTCCAGACCTGGAACGAAGGGGAGACCTGCCCCTTTAGCGGTCGGGCGATGATCCCCATCTCGTCGGCTGACGACCAGTAGGACCAGTAGGAGTAGGGCCGACCGAGCTAGGCGCGCGCCTAGCTCGGTGAACCCACCACCTGCATCGTACCCCGCGTGACGCCGAACTGCTCTAGGCTGCCCAGCCGCTCCACTAGCGAGCGGTTGTCGCAGCGCCCCGCGAGCAGATCGGCGTAGGCGTTTAGGACGTCGAGCGTCTCATCGAGACTCTCCCGCACGAACTCGATGCGGAAGCGCCGCACACCGCGCCGGACCAGTTCGTCGGCCAGGAAGGCTGCGCTCTGGGCCTGGGCGTTGAAGACGGTGTTGCGACAGCCGACATCGACGATCACCGGGTGCTCAAGATCTAGCCGGTCCTTGAGCGACACTTTGTGCTTTTCGCACGGTCGTCCGCAGGTCCGGTAGTCTCGCCCTCGGCTCAAGAGGTGGGAATAGACGCAGTGCTCGGTATGGAAGGTGGGGATGTGGTGGTGCAGGGTCACCGCTACCCGCTCGGGGGGGACCGCCTCGAGCAGAGCGCGCAGCTGCCGGGCGTCGAGATCGTGGGAGGCGGTCACCGTCTCGAGCCCCATATCCAAAAGGTGGTAGGCGGTCAGCGAGTTGGTCACGTTCAGTGAAAAATCGCCGTGCAGCGCGGGTCGCTGGGCGAGGTCGCGAAAGTGGATGAGGGCCGCCCAGTGTCGCAGCAGAACCGAATCGGGCTCGAGGCGCTGGAGGCGCCGGTCGTAGACCTCCTCCCCGGGCTTCTGGACCCGGGTGGTGGCCAGCCCTACTTTGAGCCCCGCCTGTCGGGCGCGCACCACAGCGCCGTTGAGGCCTACCATCTCCATCCAGTCGAGCTCGACTTCGGGCAGACCCAGCCGCAGTACGGCGTCGAGCTGCTCATCGGTCCGGCACAGGGGCACCAGGATGGGCCCGTCCGGCGCCGGGCTGCACACCGAGCGGTCCCGGACCTTCAGGCGCTCGAGGGCTCCGGTGTAGAGCGGTCTGCTGTCCGGGGCCAAGAGCTGGGCGGTCAGCTCCTCTACCAACGCCCGCCGGGCCTCCCGCAGGGCGCGCAGCGGCAAGAAGAGATCAGCGGGCCCTTCCCACTCTAGCTGCTCCAAGCGAAACGCAGTGCCGCCGAGAGCACCCAGCTGCTCCTGGAGCACCTGGCGGTTCAGGGCTCGGTTCTGGGCTGGTTGGCACAAGAGTTCGGTTCGATGCTGCGCGGCGAGGCCTCCCCGGCCGACGGCTTTGATGACCAGCGGGCTCCCCGCCTGGCCTCGGCAAACCAAGGTGAGAGGGCTGCGCCCGGGGGGAGCGGGTAGGCTCCTCACCGCCTGCTTGGGGTCGCTGGTCACGTACACCCGGGCGCCCGGCCGAACCCGGCGCAGATCTGGGCCTGGGTTCCCGAAGCGCAGGCTCCAGCCGTGCTGGGTGGGGAGCACCGAGAAGATCGGACCCCCCTGCTCTCGAGCCTGCTCTTCGCCTTGCAGAAAGACCACCCCCATCCCGGGCTGGGGGTCTAGCTCGGCGATCGGTGGACCTTCGGCGGTCCCTTCGCTTCCGCCGTAGGCCGGGAGCGCAGAGGAGACGGTACCGACCGCCGGCTCCTCGCTCGGGGGCTGGGCAGAGCTCCGGTCCACCAGAACGTCTTGTCCTTGCACCCGATGGACGGTGCCCAGCAGCAGACCCCGGTGGCGCGGGGTGGTGCCCTCGACCAGCGTCTGGTGATCGCTGCCGGCAAGAAAGCCGTCGCTCCAGCCTCGACTGTAGATGAGGGAGAGATCCCGGGCCACCTCGCCCAGGTCGAAGTTCTGGGTGGTCTGAGCCTCCACCGCGTCCTGCCACTGCCGCATGGCGCTGACCGCGCGATAGACGTACTGGGGCCCCTTTTGGCGCCCTTCGATCTTCAGCGTATGAACGCCGAGTTCGCTCAGCGCCTCCACCGCCCGGAAGCCGGCTAGGTCCTTCGGGCTAAGGAGATAGGAGACATCGCCGAGGTCCCGCTCTTCGCCGTCGACCACCAGACTATATGGAAGGCGGCAAGCCTGAGCGCAGCGCCCCCGGTTGGCCGAACGCCCGCCCCAGGCCTCCGAGGAGAGGCACTGACCACTCCAAGACACGCACAGCGCTCCCATGATGAAGGTCTCGAGCTCCAGCTCGGTGCCGGCCCGAAAGAGCGCGATCTCGGATACCGAGAGCTCCCGGGGTACTACTATGCGCGTGATACCGAGCTCCGCAGCGAACGGAGCAGCCTCGCCGCTGGTGATGGTCATCTGGGTGGAGGCGTGCAGTTCCAGGGTGGGGCAGAGTTCCCGCGCTAGTCTGGCTAGCCCCGGATCGGCTACGATCAGGGCGTCCACCCCGGCTCTGACCACCCGTTCGAGGATCGGTTCCAGGGCTTCGAGCTCCACCTCGAACACCAGAGTGTTCAGGGTCAAATAGGCACGGGCGCCGGCCGCGTGAACCCGGGCCACCGTCTCCTCGAGACCGTCCAACGAGATGTTGGCGGCGCGGGCGCGGGCGTTGAAGC